>DAOTDH010000103.1:0-1554 GCA_035453545.1 Minisyncoccota bacterium | reverse complement strand
CTCAATGCAGATTCAACACAATTTGGGCGCGGATATTATTTTTGCTTTCGATGAATGTACCTCACCTTCAGCCGATTACGATTATCAGAAGCAGGCAATGGAGCGCACGCATCGTTGGGCGGAGAGAAGTTTGGCAGAACACAAAAGATTAAACGCGGGCGAGAAGAAGCTTCCTTCTGAAAAGTCCTCGGATCTCCTCGTCCGCCGTGGCGGACTCGGCCAGACATTTTCATCAGGAACTTCTTCTCGCCCTGCTTTGTTTGGCATCGTCCAAGGTGGGCGACACCAGGATTTGCGAGAAGAGAGCGCGCGCGTGATTGGCGCGATGGACTTCGACGGCTTCGGCATTGGTGGTTCGTTTGATAAGGAGGATATGGGTACCGCCGTGGGTTGGGTCTCGGCAATCCTTCCTGAAGACAAGCCTCGCCACTTGCTCGGTATTGGTGAGCCTGAGGATATTGTGGAGGGGATTAAGAATGGTGCCGACACCTTCGATTGTGTCACTCCGACTCGTATGGCGCGTAACGGCACCCTAATCACTAAATCAGGTCGCCTGAATATTTTAAATAGTAAATATAGAGAAGACTTCACACCCATCGAAGAAGGTTGTGGTTGCTATACTTGTCAGAATTATACTCGCGCTTACCTCGCCCACCTCTTCCGCGCTAAGGAAATGCTTGCCGGCACCCTCGCTTCTGTCCATAATCTTTATTTCCTCATCAATCTCACTGCTCAAATTCGTGAGAAGATTCTTAGAGGGGAAGAGTTTTAGAAGATTAATAAACATTTTTTACAATCGTGGAAAATGTTTGGCTTGTTTTAAGCTAATTTTAGACTAAATATTTCTTCACGGTCGTAAGAATATATTTAATCGGTTTTAGGTAATAATTGTGACGGTCGTCAGGAATGTTATCAATTTGACCAAAGAGGTTAGGCATGATATACTAAAAAGAGAAATGTTCTAAACAAAAAAACTTAAAAACCCGTTAGGGAAGAAAGGAAGAGATTATGCCTGGAAAGAAAGAGGACGAAAAGGAAAAAGCTATTAAGGATTTTATTGTGCCAGCTATGGCTCGTCTTGGTAATCTTCGTGTTTTGGTTGAGCGTCTCAAAAAAGAAGAAGGACTCCTTAATCCCACAGATATTGAGAATTTAGAGTGGGCGATGGAAGAATTATTTTCTAGTCTTTGGGGTTCTTATCGCCTGCTTATGGCGTTCCAAGAAAACCTTGGCATCACAGTGAAGGATCTTGGTCTTGATTCTCGGGATAAGAATGAGAGATTCACTCAAGACTATGGCACTTTGTTATCTGAGGGGGAGGAGACAGGGGAAAAACCTTGATTTTCTGCGACCCGTGACTTGTCTCAGCCGAGACAAGTCACGGGTTTTGTTTTTCTTAGAAAATTTGTTAAACTTGACGCGTGATTATTTTCTATGGCTAAAAAGATTTTTAAACTACAATCTAAATTTGTACCAGCTGGTGATCAACCCAAGGCAATTGAGGCACTGGTCAAGGGGCTTGGCAAGCCGCCGCTGGCAGTCTACAAATCGCGC
>DAOTDH010000102.1:0-1735 GCA_035453545.1 Minisyncoccota bacterium | reverse complement strand
CAGTAGACAGAGGTTGTATCAACTCCGCAATCAAAGCGAGACAGAAAAA
The DNA here is from genome assembly GCA_035453545.1 of Minisyncoccota bacterium. Classification (GTDB taxonomy): domain Bacteria; phylum Patescibacteriota; class Minisyncoccia; order Phycocordibacterales; family XYD1-FULL-46-19; genus CAIPHT01. The sequence goes on along the minus strand of DAOTDH010000102.1, from coordinate 1,686 downwards.
GACTAAGCCAAAGTAAAATACCGACTTGCCATACTTCTTCCACCGCGAATTGGTCCGATCAATAAAAAACCCGATTATTAGAATATAAGGAGCAATCTTCAGAATATTGAAGGCAATAAGTTGTGAAGTAATTGTCGTGCCAATATTCGCTCCAAAGATAACCCCAAGACTATTAAAAAAAGTGATGGTCCCAGCATCAACCAACCCAACAAGGAGAACAGTTGTTGCTGTACTAGATTGCAAAATAGCTGTCACCGCAGCCCCTAGGGCAATACCGCGCCACGGAGTCTTAGTGAAGGTCTCTAGGGTCGTCTTGAACTTGTCGCCTGCCACCCGACCAACTTGATTACTAAATTTGCGAATAGAAAAAAGGAACAAAAAGACTGTCCCTAACACTAACGCAAATGTGTAAATGATATCCATTGAGAGATTATAACAAATCGATAGCAATTGCTCTAGGAAAAATAAATGAGGGAAAACCTGGCTATTTTAGGAATTATAGTTTATGATGCAAATAAGGTCGTACTTTTATTAGATATCTTAATAAGATATAATAAATCTAACATGTCTGACGAAACAACAATGCCTACCGACGGTGCAACAGTACCTACCGATGGCGCAACGACTCCGGTGACTCCCGAAGTTGAGGAGACACCAGCTACAGAAGAGGCAGCTGCCTAAATTATTTTAAAAAACACCTACATTCTTGTAGGTGTTTTTTTAGCTAATTAATTTTTAAAAAACTTAAAGATAGATCCTTTCCCTCTAAAACAGTCCCCAAATAGCCCCTACCCCGGCTAGATTTTGTTCCCAATCGAGAGACTCGTGAGTCTTAAGTTCAACGGTAATAGCAGGGATATCGAGCGAAGCGAGCCAGCCCTCGGCGTCCCCAGTGACATCGTAACTGTCGAAGGATTCTACGGCTTTATAACCCGAAGCTTGGGCATAAGCCTTCATCAACTCGAGAGTCTTAGGCAACACCCCCCGTTCACATTCTGAGGCATAGACGGCACCAGCTTGGCTGTGCCAAAAGATTGCTCCAGCAATCCGATGCTTCAAGACAAAATCTCGGAGAGCCACCGCCTCCGGTTCGGAAAAAACCTTCGCCCCTCCACTTACAGACTCACCGCGCCAAGAGCTCTCGGCTTGCCATTTACAGTCGAAATTACGATTAAGATCCACCTCATTAGCATTTAGTCTCCCTGAGACTAAAACTTGTTGATTGGTCGAGACATCTTCAACCTTGAAGCGTCCCTCCTTCCCCACCACACTAAACAGTCCGTCGGGATTCGCCGAAGGGATAATTGTGACCGTTAAATTCTTAGGGAGAAAATCAGGATTAGCCTCCAGATAATCGATAAACTTGTAGGCCAGAAGAACACTATTCCACTCATAGCCACCATGGATACCTCCGACAAAGATCAAATGAGTATCACCTTGACCAAAAGTGTAAGCTTCTATCTCTCGCCCTTCAACTGATTGACCAATAACATTTCGCTCGACAAAGTTAGTCGCCTCCGGCGTTGAAGTTGGTAATATCTCACTCGGATTACGCCAGAAAATAAAACTAATAGACAACCAAGCTATCAAGGCCACTACTAAGACACTTATGATGATTAAACGTCCGATGAATAGGGGCTTCATTATTATTTAGAATAATAGTTAAGCAAAGCTTTAACTCCAGCA
>DAOTDH010000101.1:0-1756 GCA_035453545.1 Minisyncoccota bacterium | reverse complement strand
CAAAGAATTAATCCGAAAATCCACGACAACACCGAGAATGTCGAAAACATTCACAATGCCGTCTGGGGCGACTTCGCCAATCTCCGAGGTGATGTCTCCAAAATTTATGGCGATGTTACTCTCCACCGGATCAATGGTAATACTAGCAAAATTAATGGCAATGTTGCTGGAATTTTTGGCACCGTGTCTAATATCCGTGGTGACGTATCTAATATCCGAGGCAATGTCACCCATCTAATAGGTGATGTCACCAATATCTCCGGTGATGTGTCTGGACTCTATGGTGATGTCAGCAATGCCCGTGGCGATGTGACAAATATCCGTGGCGAAATAACAAAAATACAAGGTAACATCAGTGATCTAATTGGAGATATTTCTAGTCTCCAAGGCAATGTTACAAACATCTCAGGTAATGTCACCAATCTCTCTGGCGATGTTAGCCGTCTTCGAGGTAATGTTACCAACTTATCTGGCAATGCCTCGGGCTTAGAGGGTGAAGTCACCGGCATCGAAGGTGATGTCACCGGACTAGTTGGCCAAGTTGACGATCTGCTTACCAAATAAAGAAACTGACTCCACCCAAAAGCAGACAAACTAAAAGTAATAGACAATACAAAAGAACCCCAACCACGGGATTAGTGATTCTTTTTCGAGTATGGAAGAGCATATGAGTCTTCTGTAATGTGAGAAATGGTTCTCTTCGATACTTCACATAAACAACCTGCAAAGGATCTGGGAGTATTGCCCCTAAAGCTCCAGCCAAAATAACTAAGGGTGAGACGTTAGCCCCTAGGGTAAAAAAGATAAGAGAAAGTGATAATCCAAGAAAAGCGTCAAAACCAATTTTTATAAAATCAATAGTAGATTCGCGATTTATAACTAAGTCATTGTTTAAGGGATTCACCTCATCAAGACGAGCAGATCTTAATTTATAATCCCAATGAGGAACAGAGTCCATGAAGAAGTGACTAAGGAAGCCCGCAAAGAACGCAGTAAAAGGGTTCAATTTGAATATTGAGGCGATAGAAGCGCCAACAACAGCATGAGGCGTTAAAACCATATTTTTATTACCAAGGGAAATATTCTATTAATTCGCCTGAATAATAGAATTGGAAGGCTAACCCACCAAAACTATATTTCTGGCCACCCACTTCTATCTCCGCCCCACCGACCTGAGGCTCTGTTTTAGGCAGAGATTTAGTAAAGCCTAAATTAAAGAGAGTGGCTAAGATTTCGGGTCGATCACTAATATCATAACCAGCCATCTGCCACTGTTTCATAATCTGCTTGAGATAAAGAGCGGTATAAAGATAAGAATAATAATGATCATGGCTATCGGCCAAACGCTTGAAGCGCTCAGCCGAAGGATCATTAGTTTTAAAATCTAGAATTTTCTCAAACTCGACTCCAAGATAGAAAGGGGAAGTCTTATCCTTAAGATTAATCTCGATCTGCTTGGCTGTCTCCTCCTTCATTCCCATTACCCCCCAAGAGAATTTACTCTGGACCCCAAGAATTTTAAGAGGTTGGAAAATCTGTTTAAAAACTTCGCGTTCTGATGTATAGAGTCGCAATTGTTCACCCACAAGCATGGCAACCAAAAGACGAGCCGAAACTCCGGTCTCATGACTCACCCGTTTTATCAGAACTTGATCCTTCGCAATTGCCTCTTTAAGAACCAGCCAATCGGAAGTGCTTAACCAAGCATAAGATACCTCACTCAATTTCTCGCAATTATAATTAAAAATAGCTTGAG
>DAOTDH010000100.1:0-1782 GCA_035453545.1 Minisyncoccota bacterium | reverse complement strand
AATAATTGAAAAAACTAAAGAAGAAATTCTCGAAGAAGAAATTGAAATTCAGAAAGTATTAGACAAGCTTGATGGTATCGAACAAAAACTTGACGAATTGTCGGGAAATAATAAAAATTAGTAAGCAGTTTTTTTGGAAATTTTTTTCTTCGCAACTTTCTTAGTCGGAGTCTTAACTTTCTTATCAGTTTTCTCGGCAACTTCCTTGTCCGTCGCCTTTCTTATCGCCTCTTTAACCCCAGCCGATTTCTCAGCCGTAACTTGAGAAGGAGCCGAAACTAAACCTTCGACAATCTTTGTCAGACGATCAATCTTCATTCCCAAGAATTCTAATTGTTTCTTAACCTCATTGTCGCCTCGTGGAGCAAAATCCTTTCTCGGGCCACGATCGCCACCAAAACTACCACCCCTTGGCGCGCGAGGAGCCTCACCACCACGCTTGGCGCTAAAACAGTCGCTACAGAAAATGGGTTTATCTCCCGTTGGACGAAAAGGAACTTCGCAATCATTACCACAATCACTGCAAACAGCCTTGTGCATAGTGACCGGGCCACGGTCAGAACCAAAACGAGAGCCACCAGAGCGATTACCGCCACCGAACCGACTACCTCCTCTCGAACCGCCCCCGAAACGGCTTCCTCCTCCTTGATTAAAGTTTTTCATATCCCCCGATTATATCATTTTTTCTTAAAAATAGCAAGCGTGATTAAACCAAAAATAAAGGGCTAACTTACAACCTTTTTCAGATTATTTGCTAGCCCTAGTTCGACTATTTGTTGGCGATCACCCCGCCTTGAGCACGTCAATCATCGAGAAGACCTGACCCTTACAACCTTCAGCAATTCTCTTGAACAGAAACTCAATCGCTTTTATTGTCCCCACCACATAAGGGTGCCGGCCGTTAATGTTGTGGACAAATTCGAAATGCATTGTCTCTTCAGGATTATCAAGAAAGTACCAATGCCAACCATGCCCACCCAAATGTTCAACAGGGACACCCATTCTGACTTGCCGACTATTATCGCGGATCTTCTCGATATCGCCAACCGCAAAATTAACCCCCAACTGGTTGAAGGAACTGACAATTGCCTTGGCCGTGCCACTCGTATCAACCTTATTAACTTGGTGACTCTCCTCAACTCCCAGTCTAAAACCAGAAAACGCGTTTGGGAAAGTCTCCGCCATGTAAGCAATCCCCGCCTGAAGAGCGACCACTTGCATCGCCATATTAGGCGCAATTACAGCCGGGACGCTTGAATCTCTGACAATTTTTTCCAATTGATCACGATCACCGCCAGTCGTTCCCATGACAAAGGGAAGATTGTTTCTGCAATAGAACTGGACATTCTCGAGAACGGCGTCAGGATGAGTGAAATCAACAACGATAGGGTTAAATTCATTAAGGCTCTGGACCCTAAGATAAGGGAGAAAATAATCTTCTCTTTCCTTAGGAGAGTAAAGCGTAATAGACTTTCCATCCTCTCCAAGCTGGAAACAAGATGGTTGATCCAAGCCAGTCAAGCCAACATCAAAGAGTGACAGATGTTCGGATGTTCCAACTTCTTGAGCAATGAGGGTTGCCATATTACCCGGCAAACCACTGACGATAACAGTGTTCTTCATAACAGATTCCTTTCTTTGGCTCTACAAGCCAAGGTTAATTGACAAATATTAAGAACAAACCAACCCTATTACTAGCACAAAAAATGGCAATTAACAAAGCCCCGAGGTAATGTGCACACACTTATGGCGGTTTTCCCCTAGACTGGGGACATGTGCATA
>DAOTDH010000099.1:0-1865 GCA_035453545.1 Minisyncoccota bacterium | reverse complement strand
AATTTTTACGAGATTATCAATTAATTAAACCGCCAAATGTGTGTGCCTAAAACAATCTTTGAAAATTGTGGCAATTTTGCTATGATTTATAGATGTTAAGTGAAGACTCGAAATTCATGAAGCCCTATAACCCGCTTGAGACTGAGAAGCGAATTTATGAGTTGTGGGAAAAAAGTGGCTATTTTAACCCTGATAATTTGCCCCCTGATCCCTCGACAGGCTCGGGACGAAGCAAAAGCTTCACGATCATCATGCCTCCACCTAATGCCAATGGGCGCCTCCACGCCGGTCATGCCCTCTTCGTAACGGTAGAGGACATTATGACGCGCTACAAGCGATTACAGGGCTACAAGGCCCTCTGGTTGCCTGGTACCGACCATGCCGGCTTCGAGACTCAGGTTGTCTACGAGAAGAAGTTAGAGAAAGAAAAAAGATCTCGCTTCGACCTCACCCGCGAAGAACTCTACAAAGAAATTATGGCCTTCACGATGGAGAACAAAGCTAACACCGAAGCTGATCTCCGGGCTCTCGGAGCCTCCTGTGATTGGTCACGAGAAAAATTTACCCTTGAGCCAGATATCATTAAGGTCGTCTATGACACTTTCAAGCAAATGTCTGACGATAAACTTATCTATCGAGGGAAGAGAATCGTCAATTGGTGCACAAAACACCAAACCTCCCTGTCTGATCTTGAAGCGACCCCCGAAACACGCACAGACAAACTCTACTATCTGCAGTACGGACCATTAGTAGTTGCCACTGTTCGCCCCGAGACTATGTTTGGTGATGTCGCCGTGGCAGTGAACCCAAATGATAAACGGTATAAAGAGTGCATCGGCCAAGAAATAGAAGTTAAGTCTCCAATTGGTACAATGAAACTTAAAGTTATTGGGGATGAAGCTGTCGAGATTGACTTCGGTACTGGCGCGCTCAAAATTACCCCCGCTCATGATGCCAACGACTACGAGATCGCCAAGCGTCATAATTTGCCCGCGATTGAGGTTATCGACCAATATGGTAAACTCAACAACAAGACTGGAAAATACGAAGGCCTTAAAGTTGAAGTGGCTCGCGAACAAGTTGTTGCTGATCTTAAAGAGCTCGGATTATTGATAAAAGAAGAAGCTTACGAACACAACATTGTAACTTGCTACAAATGTAATCGAGCATTAGAACCACGCATCATGCCTCAGTGGTTCGTGAAAATGGACACTCTCGCTAAGAAGGCGATTGCGGTAGTTAAATCTGGCGAAATAAAAATTATCCCTGACTTCCAAGAAAAAATTTACTTCCATTGGCTTGAGAATATCCGTGATTGGAACATTTCTCGCCAGATTGCTTGGGGTATCCCGATCCCAGCTAAAATTTGTTCTAACTCTGATTGTGATTACGGCACGGTAGACCTTGAAGACAAAATAAAAGGCAAATGTCCAAAGTGTCAAACAGGAGAACTTATTACTGACCCCGACACTTTCGACACCTGGTTCTCTTCCGGTCAATGGCCTTATGCTACCCTTGGTTATCCAGACCATTCTGATTTCAAAGAATTCTATCCTACAGATGTTATGGAAACGGCGGCCGACATCCTCTTCTTCTGGGTAGCGAAAATGATTATGTTGGGAATCTATCGCACAGGCAAAGTACCTTTCCGCACGGTCTATCTCCATGGGATGGTCCGCGCCGGAGACAGGCAAAAAATGAGCAAGAGTAAGGGTAATGTTATCAGTCCCGTTGATATTGGCGAGAAATATGGCACCGACGCTTTGCGTATGGCCCTAGTCGTCGGGAACACTCCTGGCACCGATATGGCCCTACCTGAAGACAAGATTAAGGCCTACAAACTATTCGCCAATAAATTGTGGAAT
>DAOTDH010000098.1:0-1869 GCA_035453545.1 Minisyncoccota bacterium | reverse complement strand
GCCATCAAAAGGAAACCCCGGGCGCAGCGAAGCGGAGCCCGGGGAGGAGGTCATTGTGTTTCCCAACAAAATAAACAATTAAGGAGGGTTACCCTCCTGAATGCTTTGCGTGTGTCATAATATTTGTGCTTACTTATGGCCGATATATGTATAGCGAAAAAATCAAATCTAATTTATAATTAATTTAATTATGGCAAGCGAAGGTGGGGGCAGTATTGATTTTCTTTGGGCGATAATTATCGTCATTGTTTTGTTTGTAATGTGGGTGCAGGGTGGGGGACCGTCTCGGGCCAAAGATGAGGGACTCTTCCGAACGGAGACCAAATCCTCGTCCCTTAGCTCTTCTAATTCTTCCTCGCAATCTTCAAGTGTTAGTTCTGACAAAGTTCAATCTGTGACAGAGAAACTTGAGAGTCAGTACAAGGGACAGATCCGTCTCGGGCAGGGGACTTCGGCTTCGACTTATCAACCTGGCGAGGAGTACATAACAATATCAGCTTCGGGTAATAAAGAACCGGTTAAGATTGGTGGGTGGGTTCTTCGCAATGGGCGAAGTGATAAGCTTCACGTTGTCTCTGGCAACACTGTCTCGGGTCAATCTGTTTTTGTCCGAATTCCCGATTATGGCGTGGCGGTCTTCGATCCCTACAATCCTTCCGGTAACAAACAAGTTCCTCTTACACTTAAGTCCGGCGAGCGAGCGATTATTACCACGGGGAATCCACCGGTTTTTAGTGGGGTGAAGATTATGACTAATTTTAAAATAAATCGTTGTCTTGGTTATCTTGAGGATGACACTGGTTATAAGGCTTATCCTCGTTTAACTTATAGATGCCCTTCTTCTGACGATGTTCCGGGGATTACTTATCTTGATGACGCCTGTTATCGTTTTGCTCGTTCGGTTCGAGCTTGCCACACACCTAAGGATATTTATGTTAAAGATGAGGGCTATTGTCTTGATGGTAATTGTAAGCTTACTTCTTTTTGTCGTAACTTTATTACTCAGAATTACGGTTTTCGATCTTGCTTCAACAACTATTCTCGCGACGACGACTTCGTTGGTCCCGAGTGGCGCGTCTTCCTCAATCGCACTTGGGAGCTCTGGGGCGACCGTCGTGATTCTATTACTCTTTACGATTCCGCCGGCAAACTTGTCGACAAAATCTCCTATTAATACTATCCAGTACGACAGTCCCGAGGACTCCCCTCGGGAAAATAAAAATGTGGTACAATAATTAGGATGAATAGAAAATTTAATTTTTCCGTTGGTGAATTTTATCATGTATATAATCGAGGGGTAGAGAAAAGGATTATTTTTACTTGTGATGAAGACTACTATCGATTTATTGGCTTGTTGTATTTGGCTAACAGTGAGGAATCTTTCTCTTTTAGGGATATTGCAAAAGGTGAATCTTCAGGCCAAAGTCTTTTTGATTATAAAAGAGGAGAAAGCCTTGTCGATATTGGTAGTTACTGCCTAATGCCCAATCATTTTCACCTCCTTTTGAAAGAGAAAAAAGAGGGTGGTATTTCCCTTTTTGTCTCAAAAGTTTGTACTGGTTATTCGATGTATTTTAATAAGAAATATGAACATGTCGGTACCCTTTTTCAGGGTCCATTTGGTGCCACTTATTTGGACAGTGATAATTATTTAAAATATATATATTCTTATATACATTTGAATCCGGTTAAATTAATTAATTCTGACTGGAGGGAGACGGGGATAAGTAATCTTCCAAAAACTAAAGATTTTCTCGCTAACTATAAATACTCAAGTTATTTAGATTACTTGGGAATATCTCGATCGGAAGGAAAGATATTAAACAAGAAGGTTTTGAATGGGCTTTGGAATTTGGGGCAGCAGTTCCC
>DAOTDH010000097.1:0-1882 GCA_035453545.1 Minisyncoccota bacterium | reverse complement strand
CTATCTCTGAATTGTTCTAAAACCGCTTTATTTCCTTCTTGGGCTACGTCTGATTCTATTAATTTAAGGGCCCAAATATTCCGATTCTTTTTAAAAATACGGACAATCTTCCACATTTTCCATATTTCCTCCATTTTTTAAGTATACTCATCTTTTTATTGACTTACAAACGAGGCGTAAGTATCACTCGAGGTTTCTTGAATAAATCTTGTTTAGGAGTATCATTTGGGTAGTCAAAAAGTCTTCAATTTAAATAAAATTAATATGAAAAACATAGTCATTTTTCTTCTTCTAATCGTTACCCTAGGATTTGGCTTTTATTGGTTTGGATTAAAGCCACAGAACGATAGGAGAGAATGTTATAGTAAAGCGATTGAGGCAAGAGAAAGGTGGCCTGAAAATGATATTAATTTAGATAGAGTCTTCGATGTTATCTATGATGATTGTATTAAATCTAAAGGTTATTAGAGAGGAGTTTTGATTTTATTGAGAATGTGTAGCTTACGTATTACCGCTAGACAAAGCCTAGCGGAAACTCTTGACAAGATGATCATTAAGTATATACTATGTAGATACATTGGTTATGGAGACAAAGATAAAAAAATGGGGGAATAGTTTAGCTTTGCGTTTGCCGGTAGAGATTACCAGTCAGCTGTCTTTAGGGGAGGATAGCTTGGTTACTCTTTCGCTGGTCAATCACGCTTTATCTATCAAACCGTCCCCTAAGAAGAATGGTCGGTTAGAGGAATTGGTGACTAGGATTAACAGCTCTAACACTCAACCTCTTCTTGATTGGGGTGAGCCTGTCGGCCGAGAGATATGGTAGACAAATCTTTTGTTCCCGAGCGGGGGGATATTATCTGGCTTAACTTCAATCCTCAGACTGGCCATGAGCAGAGAGGCCGTCGTCCGGCTCTCGTTGTCTCGCCGGCTATTTATAATGAGAAAACGGGTTTAGCTTTAGTCTGTCCTATTACTTCGCAAAAGAAGGGCTATCCTTTCGAGGTTCCTCTGGGTAGTAGCAAAGTGAAGGGGGTTGTCTTGGCTGATCAGATTAAGAGTGTCGATTGGCAGGAACGCCGAGCCAAACTTGTTAGTCGTGGTAATGAGGTGGTATTCGAGAAAATACGAGGCCTCCTAAGGGAACTTATTTGAATATCAAGGGGAGTTCTTGATTATTGCGAAAATGGCCAACATTGGATGTTGGCCATTTTTTTTTGATTAACTATCTTAAGGTAACATTTTTTACAATCGCAAAAAATGTTACCAATTTTTAGGGAATCCTTTTTTTGTTTGCGATATAGTCAATATCGTTTATAATACACTCAGTCTAAATTATTAACATTACTAACTTAATTATTAACTAAATTTAATATAATGAAAAAATATTTATTTATCATCGTCATGCTGGCCTTCGTTCTCATGCCAGTCTTGTCTCAAGCGACAACAGGCTCAAGCGTCTCAACTATTGCCGAGCTCCAAGCCTTGATTGTTAAACTTCAAGCCCAAATTAAGATCTTACAACAACAGCAAGCTCAGCAGGGGGTGGCAAACTGTTCTTTCTCTCATGATCTTAATCTTGGTGATGGCGAAGGCGACAGTCTTACCACTGAAATCTCCGCCTTACACAAAGTTCTTATTTCTGGTGGGTATCTTAATATTCCGAAACCTACCGGCTGGTATGGGAAATTAACCCTTTCTGCTGTCAAAAACTGGCAGATTAAGAATGGTCTAGCACCGACAGGAGTGATTGGGGCGAAGGAGAGGGCGGTGTTGTGTGGCACGAATAATACTTCTGGTATCACTATTAATTCTGTTTCTGGGCCAACTTCACTCGCGATTAATCAAACTGGAACTTGGGGTCTAAATGTCAGTGCTCCGG
>DAOTDH010000096.1:0-1907 GCA_035453545.1 Minisyncoccota bacterium | reverse complement strand
AGTTCAAGGAGATTAATGAGGCTTACCAGATTCTCTCCGATGACAACAAGCGTGCTCAGTACGATCAATTCGGCGAAGCAGGCGCGAACAGCGGTTTTGGCGGGGGTCAGGGCGGTTTTGGTGGTTTTGATTTCTCTGGTTTTCAAAATGCCAATGGTGGCAACCCGTTCAGCAATGCTCAGGGCGGGGGGTTCGAATTTGACCTTGGTGACATCTTCAGTGAAATGTTCGGCGGAAGAGGTGGTGGACGAAATAGAACCAGAAGAGGCCGTGACATTTCTGTTGATATCCAAATCAGCTTCAAGGAAGCAATCTTCGGTGTTGAGCGTCAGATTCTAATTAATAAAATTAGTCAGTGCGACACGTGCCAAGGCTCCGGGGCCGAAGCCGGTTCCCAGATGAAAAAATGCGCCACCTGCAATGGTAAGGGTAAGGTTGCTGAGACTCGTCGCTCTATTTTCGGTGTCTTCCAAACAACTCGCGAGTGTGAAGTATGTCAGGGCCGAGGCGAAGTACCAGAGAAGAAATGCAAGACTTGCGGTGGTGCTGGGGTTTTAAACAAGCAAGAAACTATTAGGGTTAAGGTTCCAGTCGGTATGGAGGCCGGGGAGATGATTAGACTCTCTGGACAAGGCGAAGCGGTCGCCGGCGGTCAAGCGGGTGATCTTTATGTCAAGGTTCATATTGAGAAAGACGCTAAATGGAAGAGAGTTGGTTATGACCTCGCAACGGAGATAAAGATTAAATTAACCGAGGCAATCCTCGGATCAGAATATAAATTAGAAACTCTAGACGGGCCACTTACTCTCAAGATACCGGCCGGTCTTGCTTATAGTGATGTCTTAAGAGTGAAGGGCAAAGGAGTACCTGTTCGTGGGGCAACAAGAAGAGGTGATTTACTTATCCGCGTAACTTTCCCTACCCCAGCTAAACTCTCCAAACAAGCCAAGAAACTAATTGAAGATTTGCAATCAGAAGGTCTATAACCACATGGAAATCTGGGTAAAAATAAGAAACACCATTACCGGTTGGAAATATCGTTGGTTTTTAAAACCGATCCTTTTCCACTTCGACCCAGAAGATATCCACGACTTGTTTGTCAAAGTTGGGAAATTTTTAGGTTATTGGCAAGTTACGCGTTGGGTCACAAAAATTTGTTTTAATTATCAAAACCCCAAACTTGAACAGGAAGTCCTTGGTCTTAAGTTTAAGAACCCTATCGGTCTGGCTGCCGGTTTCGATAAAAATGCTGAGTTAACGAGAATTATACCTTCTGTTGGTTTTGGCTTCACCGAGATTGGATCTGTCACAGGGAGGCCTTGTGTTGGTAACCCCAAACCTCGCCTCTGGCGTCTACCTAAGTCACGAAGCTTGATTGTTTACTATGGATTAAAGAATGATGGGGCTGAAGAAATTGTAAGAAGGTTAAAAAATTCCCGAGGAGAGACCTCGGTCTCCTCGAGGACTCACCTCGGGAATTTACGCAGTTTTCCTATTGGAGTGAGTATTGCTAAGACAAATGATGATAAAACTACCACGACCGAAGCGGGGATTGCCGATTACTTATTTGCTTACAAGACTTTTGTTGAAGCGGGAGTGGGGGGCTACTACACTATAAACATTAGTTGTCCTAACACTTTCGGCGGTGAACCATTTGTCGAGAAAGAGAAGCTAGACAAGCTACTCTCGGCCCTCCACCAACTCTATCGACCGAAGCCAATTTTTATAAAATTGCCACCAGATCTTAAACCAGAGCAGCTTAACGATATTATTGAATTAGCGAAGAAGTATAATATCAGCGGTTTTGTCTGTTCGAACCTAACAAAAGACCGAGACAATAACTCAATAAAAAATAAAATCATTGAAAAAAATTTGCCGACAAACGTTGGTGGTCTTTCGGGTAAGAT
>DAOTDH010000095.1:0-2114 GCA_035453545.1 Minisyncoccota bacterium | reverse complement strand
AAGCCTCCTCCTGTAATTTACCCTTAACGGGAATTGCTATGAATAATCGCTTCGCTTCGTCCATGTTTCTTAGTATAGCCAGAAAATAAAAAAAGACAACCGGCGCCGGTTGTCTTTTTTTATTTTTTAGTAAGCTCCGTCTTGGCGAGGAGCACGAGATTCCATTGGCTTGGCATAATCAACGCTGACAGCGCGACCACCAAGGTCACTACCGTTCAACATTGAGATAGCCTTCTCAGCCTCCTCAGGAGTACCCATCTCGACAAAACCAAAACCCTTAGAACGACCAGTGGCCTTGTCTAAGATGATTTTCGCAGAGAGCACCTGCCCAGCTTGAGCAAAGTGATCGGCAAATTCCTGTTCCGTAAGACGAAAAGGAAGACTACCGACGAACAATTTGTTATTCATTAACTTTTTTTCTAAAGAAATAATTAGCTTGACGACCGTGGCCCACGATCACTTGGTCATCTCACCTCTTATTGTGCTGGACGCCCAGACTCTAAGTTATTAAAAGATGAAAGCGATTTAGAACACTAGCGACAAGAGTATAGCACATATCCCCCCAACAAACAACAATTCAAGCTAGCCCCTTCCCCTTCCCGAAGTCGTACTTCAAGTGAGTCAGAAGTCCGACTTCTTAGCTCTTTTTGTTGTCCCCCAGAATTCCTAGAAATTGGAAAGAGAACCCGGAAATTAAAAGAAGGAGTCCAATTTCAGTCCAAAATCTGTTCTTTTTTAAATCCTTCTTTAAAGATAAATTTTGATCAAAACTAGTACTGGTAATTTTATCAATTTGCTCATCCGACGGAAGTGCCCCAAAAGTCAGGACCACAGAACTAAGCAGGCTTAAGAACATGCCCAAAATAAGTAGCTCACGACAATATTTTCTAAAAAGTTTCATCTATTCTTACTTTTAAAAATAATTTTTAATTCTGTGGATAACTGCCTTGGTATTCGGCTTTTGTTCGGTTATAATTATATTGTAGCGCAAATAGTTTTTTATAACAATATGTCAAGTTTAACAAAAAAACAAAAACAGGTCTTCGATTTTATAAATACCTACATTGCAGAAAATGGTATATCCCCCACTATTGAAGAAATAAGAAAAAAACTTAAACTAAAAGCCGTCTCAACAATCCACGAGCATATTAATTCTCTAAAAGAAAAAGGTTACCTCTCAAAATCCGAAAATTCAGCTAGAAGCCTTTCTCCCAAAAAAGAGATAAAGTCCATAATCGAAATACCTATTGTTGGCAAAATTGCCGCTGGATCACCAATTGATGTAATTGAGGAGGTTGAGGATTATGTTTCTGTTGTTAGTCCTAATATCAAAACAGCTAACGGATATTATGCCCTAAAAGTTGCTGGCAATAGCATGATAGAAGAGGGAATTTTTGATGGTGATATCGTTGTTATAAAAAAACAAGCCGTGGCCGAGAACGGCCAAACAGTGGTAGCTATTATTGATGACGAAAAAGCAACACTCAAAAAATTATACAGAGAAAGAAATCGTTTTCGCTTAGAGCCAAGAAACCCCAACATGTCCCCTCTTTTTAGGACCGAGGTAGAGGTAAGAGGTGTTGTTGTTCAGGTTATAAGTAATATCACAGACAGGCCAGAAAAAATTGCGACAAAAAAATCCAAGCATGGTTTTAACACAATTGACCTTTTTGCTGGAGTTGGCGGGATTCGCCTGGGCTTTGAAAATGCTGGATTCAAAACTGTTTTTGCTAATGACTTTGAACCACAATGCAAAGAAACTTACGACCTAAATTTTAGAGATTCAAAACTCGTCGTCGAAGATATAAGAAAAATTGGGATTGATGACTTACCTAAATTTGATTTTCTCTTGGGGGGCTTCCCTTGTCAGGCTTTTTCTATTGCTGGTTACCGCCAAGGCTTTAACGACGAAAAAGGCCGTGGTAACTTATTTTTTGATATTGCCCGAATTATAGAGGCAAGAAAGCCAGAGGGGTTTTTGCTCGAAAACGTTAAGAACCTAAAAAGCCACGATGGAGGTAAAACTTTTACAATTATTCAACAAGCCTTAGAAGATCTTGGCTATCATGTAAAAACAAAGGTCTTGAATAGTATGGAATATGGCAATATTCCCC
>DAOTDH010000094.1:0-2216 GCA_035453545.1 Minisyncoccota bacterium | reverse complement strand
CCTCTCTTGTCGAGAACGGCCTCGAGCGAACAATGAATAGTTTTAATTAAGGCAAAACAAAAAACTAGTTTCTAAAAAGTCCTCGGATCTCCTCGCGATGCTCAGCCAGACATTTTTATCAACTAGTTTTCTTGTTTTTAGCCTTCTTTTTTCTTGTTTTCTTCAGCTTTGACACGGTCAGGGCAATCACCGAAGAAGAGAGTCATGCGTTGGTCCTTAGGCTCGAAGATGTTGATGGTAAAAGTATAATTCTTACCGAGTTCTAATTTTTGACGTAATTCATCTTCTGATTTGAATTCGGAGATGTGGACTAGGCCAGCTACTCCTTCTTCGAGGGAGACAAGGGCGCCGTGTTTGTTGTATTTAATCACAACACCAGAGACAACTTGTCCGCGCTTGTACTTACCTTCCGCCTCTTTCCATGGGTTACCACGTAGGGCCTTAATGGATAGAGAAATTTTCTCGTCTTTGATATCAATAATCTTGGCCTTAACTTTATCACCCACGCGGAAGAGGTCTCTAGGATTCTCAACGAGAGACCAATCGAGTTCAGAAATATGAACCAAACCTTCAAGACCGTCTTCGATCTTGATAAAGATACCGAAATCAACAGCACCAGTTACTTCACCTTCGACTATGTCGCCAAGAGTATAACGGCCGATAATCTCACGTTTCTGCTTGTTGTCAGGTCCTTTCTCGGAAAAAATCAATTTTCCTTCATTAGGATCAGTTCCGATAATCGAGACAGTAAGAGTCTGCCCAATTAATTTCTTTAGTTCATCAGCAATCGTATCTTTATCACCACCCTCGACACGAGGATAATGTTCGGGTTTAAGTTGAGAAGCGGGTAGGAAACCGTCCATTCCGTTCCAGTCTAGGATCAGGCCTCCTTTGTTAGCATCTTTGACAAGGATATCGAATTGGGTTTTATTTTTAGTCGCTTTCTCGGCGTTATTCCAAACAATCGCTTGTTTGGCTTCTTTGAGGGAGAGTTCAATATAATTCTCCTCGCCTTCAACTTCAACGACTTTAGCCGTAACGGTATCGCCGATATTAACTTTTTTGATAATGTCTTTGGCGTTAAGATATTCACGACCAAAGATTATACCTGTCCCAAATGGAGGGACATCAACATAGAGGGCCTTACCCTCTCGGCCAATAACGGTACCTTCAATAATTGCGCCAACTTCTGGCTTGTGAGCCGATTGCTTGATAAGATCATCCATTAAGCGCTTGGGGACATCAGACTCAACACGCTCATCACGCTCGTCGCTATCGACGATCTTGGTCTCGACATCATTATTTATAATATTTGTCATAATGCCTCCTACTATACAAAATAAAGCCCCTTTTGGCAAATAAAGAGGCTTTCCACTTGGAGGTTTAACCTCCAAGTGCTAAAATATGTTTAATTATGGCAAATCGTAAGGAAAAATTTGTCGAAGGTGAGTATTACCATGCTTATAACCGTGGGACCGACAAGCGTTCTATTTTTATGGATTCGGAAGATCTTACTCGCTTTATCAAAAGTATCGAAGAGTTTAATGTTGTTCAACCCATCGGCAGTATTTATGAAAATTCTTTTATTAAAGATAAAGAAAAAAACAAATTGGTGAATATTATCTGCTATGCTTTAAACCCTAATCATTTCCACTTCCTCCTCACACCTTTAGTGGAGAATGGAGTAGAGAAATTTATGCAGAAGCTGGGAACAGGTTATACAATGTACTTTAATAATAAATTAAAAAGAAAAGGAAGTTTGTTTCAGGGGACTTTTAAGTCTGTTTATGTTGATTCGAATGAATATTTATTGCACCTCAGTGCCTATATAAATCTTAATGATAAGGTCCACCAACTTGGAGGTTTAACCTCCAAGTTGAGTAAGACGAGTTTTGGGGTATATGAAGGAGAACTTAATCCTAAATTTGATAAAATTTTAGGGGATATAAGTATAATTACCGAGCAATTTAAAAATCCTCAAGAATACAAAGAATTTGCTGAAGAAATCTTGCCGGATATTGTTGAACGGAAGAAACTTTTGAAAGAACTTGAGACTTTAACACTTGAGGAAGAGGATTAGACAACTTGGAGGTTTCACCTCCAAGAGGCTAAAATTGCTAAAAGATATTTTTTGTGTTAGTAATTGAAGTAGAAGAAAGGAGCGTACCTATGAACAATTTACATGGTTGGGGGGTTGTTTATAATCCTCATGATGT
>DAOTDH010000093.1:0-2238 GCA_035453545.1 Minisyncoccota bacterium | reverse complement strand
AAAGAAGCGAAATAATTATCCATAAAATCTTGAGCCTCGTCTCGCGTCGTTCCGAGATTAGCCTTCAGAGCATTAACCCCCATACCATAAATAATGCCAAAATTGATCACCTTAGCTTTGCGTCGCATCTCTTTGGTCACTTCCTCCTCTCTCACCCCAAAAACTCGCGAAGCCACCGAGGTATGAATATCCTTCCCCGCCTTAAAAATTTTTAGCAAATCAGGATCTTGTGACAAAATAGCCAAAACCCGAAGTTCAATCTGCGAATAATCGAAGGAGAGAAGCTCGAAACCCGGACGCGCCACGAAGACATGGCGAATTAAAGCCCCCTGCTCCCCGCGCGTTGGAATATTTTGCAAATTAGGATTAGACGAAGACATACGGCCAGTGGTTGTCCCCGCTTGGTTGAGAGTGGTATGAAGAACATCCTCGGCATCAAGGAGTTTAGGAAAATTGTCCAGATAAGTAGTGAGCAACTTTTGTAATTCGCGATAAGCCAATATCTCATCGATAATGGGGTGCGCGCCTTTAAGCTTCTCGAGTTCTGACTCGCGCGTCGATTGACTCCCGCCAGCCGTCTTCTTCAGTCCCTTGATTGATAATTGTAATTTGGTAAATAAAATTTCACCCAACTGTTTAGGAGAGTTAATGTTAAATTCGGCACCAGCCAATTTATAAATCTTCTTTTCTAAGGCATTAAGTTTAGTGTGGAAATCTTTAGACAATTCGACTAACATTTTTCTATCAACCATAATTCCACGCTTCTCGGCCCGCTCAATAATCGGAATAAGGGGTAATTCTATTTCTTGATAAACTTTCATTAAGCCAAGTTTTTTCAAGTCAGACAGTATTTTCTTTTTGGCCTGATTAAGATCGTTAGCACCGGCATAATTAAGAATGTCTTCTAGTTTAGGATTTGTCAGATCCGAATTAATAAGCCAGAGAGCAATAGCGAGTTCTTTGATTTCGCGAGGAGAAGCTTTGGGTTCGGTCTTTGGGTGAAGTCCAACTAGCGACTCAGGCTTCTGTGGGAAGTCCAGCTTCTGGGCTCCTCGAAGTTGGACTTCCCAAAAAGCCTGAGTTCCAACTTCCATTTTCTTTACCCTAGCAATCAATGTTCGGAATTCTAATTCACTAAAAAGTTTTTCCGCCTCACCAGAAGTAAAAGTCTCGGCCCAAGTTTCTTTGGGTAACTCAAACTCAATCTTCGCGTCGCGTCTAATGGTGGCTAAAGTTTTAGAAAAAAGGGCCTCTTCTTCATTCTCTTTAAGAATCTCGATTATTCTCTTCTTAATCCCCCGATCAAGCAAGGTCTGCTCGTCCTTCTTGATCTGCTGATAAATATTTTCAATTGTGCCAAATTCTTGAATCAAGGTCGTGGCCGTCTTCTCACCAATTCCCTCTACCCCAATAATATTATCGGACGGATCACCACGAAGGCCTTTGTAATCAATTAGATACTTAGGTTCGAAACCATAGCGCTCTACTACCCCTTTCTCATCATAGATAACCGTATCATTGAGTCCTTTCTTCAGAGTAAAAACGACAACCCGATCGTCATCTACTAGCTGGAGGGTGTCCATATCGCCAGAGGCAATAATGATTTGCATTCGAGGTGAGTCCTCGAGGGAGCCCGAGGTCTCTCCTCGAACCCCTTTTGATAGCTTCTCCACAATTGTCCCGATAATATCATCAGCCTCAAAACCTGGCAGATCATAAATGGAAATATAAAGAGCGGTAAAAATGTCCCGCGAACGAATAATCTGGGCCACTAGTTCTGGTTCAGCTTTGGCTCGACCGGCCTTGTATTCCTCATACACCTGCTTACGGAAGGTTGGCTCGGGACGATCATAACAGGCAAAAATATAATCTGGCTTAAGCTCAGTAATAATTCTTAGCATCATCGAGGCCAGACCATAGAGACCCCCCGTTGGCTCGCCCTTGCTCGAAGAAAAATCTGGCAAAGCGTGATAAGCTCGATGCAAAATAGCGTGAGCATCAATCAGTACAATTTTCTTTTTATAGTGTTTCTTAGCCACTATTTTAAGTATAACTCATTTCCCTCGTCTTCTCATCAATAAATTTGAAGTTGATTTTGGTCTCCCGACCAGTAAACAAATCAGCGACTTTCTCAGGCCATTCTAACAAGATTAGGTTAGTAGGGTTAGAAACAAGTTCACTCCAACCAAGGTTAAGCAAGTCCTGACCAGAATTTAGACGATAGGCGTCAATATGAAT
>DAOTDH010000092.1:0-2284 GCA_035453545.1 Minisyncoccota bacterium | reverse complement strand
TGTCCCCTCGGCCAGAATCGAACTGACATCTACCCCTTAGGACGGGGCTGTTCTATCCATTGAACTACAAGGGGGAACTTTTTGATTCTACCATAATCTTGTCTTTTTTGCTTCTTAGGGTTTGAAATATGGCTTATTTTTTGTTAGTATAATGAATGTATGGACCCCGAAACAAAAGAATTAATTAAGGAAGATCTTCGCCTTAGCCAAGAGAATAACGCTATGCTTAATAAGCTCATTTGGGGCCAGAGAATCTCGCGTTGGTTTGGGGTTATTAAGTGGGTTGTTATTATTGGTTCAACCGTAGGGGCTCTGTATTACCTCGAACCATTAATTGGTGATCTCTGGGGGACATATCAGGAGTTATTGGGGACAGTGAGTGATATTAGTGTGAGTAGTTTGCCTAATAGGTAAAAACAGAGTTGATAACATAAAAATATGCTCGGGTAGCTCAGTTGGTAGAGCGCCCGCCTGAAGAGCGGTAGGTCGCCGGTTCGACCCCGGCCCCGAGCACAGAAAATCTTTAGAGTGATCTTACTTTTATCTTCTGAGTTTTCTCTTTGTCTATCTTTGGCATGCGGAGGGTAAGAAGACCATTTTTCTCATAAGCTTCGGCTTCAGACGGTTCGACTTCGCAAGGGAGAAGAATTTTACGGGCAAAGGATCCCCAGTAGAGTTCTTTCATAAAATAACCGTCTCTCTCTATCTCGGCTGTTTTTTGGCGGTGACCTTCGATCGTTACCATTTCTCTGGTAATAGAGATATTAAGATCTTCTGACTTCACACCAGCAATCATGGCCTGAATGACGATATCGTTGTCTGTCTGGTAGACATCAACAGAGAGCTCACCTATTTCCTCTTCCTCCACTAATGGGCTAATTGGCTCTTCTTCTAACCAAGTCTTCCCACCTTTGATTTTGGGAGAATAAGTTTGTTCGTTTAAATTATTAACCTGTATCTCCTCCTCGTCGTTGACAGAAATACTACCAGTGATTCTTTCAAAAAATGATCTTTTATCTTTATTGAACATAAATTAGTTTATTGGGTTGCTAATAATTTATTTTTATATGAATACGTTTAATTACCTCAAAGATGAAGATGATAAATATAGCAACTGCCCAAATACCAATTAACACCTTGAAGACGTTTCCTTCTTCATTAACTATTATAAAAAAGTTGAAGAGGACATGCAAGGCAGTGGCAGTGATTAGTCCAAGAATCCAGGCGATAGTCTTGATAATTTTATTTTGATAGAAGGCAAAACTCAAGAAAGCACCAAAAACAGCTGAGGCTACAACGTGTAGAAGAGTTGCCCCCAAAAAACGTAAATTACCAGTTAAAAAAAGAGAATTAAAGGGGACAGTGTTGATACTTAAAATATTGAGGAGGAAGAGAAAATTTTCGACGGCTGAGAAGCCCAGAGCCGCCGTGATCATATAAATCATTACGTCGATTGGTTCGTCGCACTGCTTATTTTTAAGAGCAGCGACTCGGGCCGCGAGATATTTTGTAAATTCTTCAATTACTGCCCAGATGATTAGAGGAGTAGAAACGACAACGAGAGACCAGAGAGTAGCTTTGCTTTGATAGGCGTTAGATACGAGTTCAATTATGTTGTTGCCGGAGGCCAAGAATTTTTCTAGGATAAAAGCTATAATAATAAAGAAGCCCCCAACGATAAAGGTTTTCATAATGAGGCGTAGGGGCTCAGGTTTCTTTTTGTCTTCTTGTAACCAAAACCAGAGCCAAAAAATAGTTGGCAAAAAACCACCGGCGATGGCTAATAATATAAAAAACCAACTCATGTTCTCCCAATTGGCCATTCTATGATAATTATATCACAGGGATTAGTTAACTGGCCACTTTTCAATCAGTAACAAACCCCTTCCCGCCAGACCTTGGGCTCCTTTAAGGTCTGGCGGGTTGGAAGGAAGTGATTGCCAAATTTCCTCGGTAATAAATGGCATGAAGGGATGAAGAGTAATTAGAATTTTTTCTAGGGTGTCGATTAGGAATTGCTGACGTGATATTTTAGCCTGATTGCCTGTCTGTCTAGGCAGATCTTCGCTTAAGAATATATTTTTGCTATCCTCGAGAATTTTGGCGGCGAATTCGTCCCAGACATAATGATAGAGTTTGTCACTGGCCAGATGGAAGCGGTAATTATCTAGATCGGTTGTTACATCTTTAATAATCTCGGTAAAGTGTTCAGAGAGTTTTTGGTCGACTTGATTCAATATCCCCGGTGACTCTTTGGGAGGCCTCTCGAGGGTCGTCGGGGTGT
>DAOTDH010000091.1:0-2296 GCA_035453545.1 Minisyncoccota bacterium | reverse complement strand
ACTTGATCGCGGATTCTCGCTAGTCCGTATTGTCCACCAGAACTGAAATCAGCGGGGACGATAAGCCTTTCGGCCAAGGTCAATTTTCTGTCCATAATCTACTCCTTTTTTGCCAATTTGATTGGCGGTTAGTATTCGGCGGTTAGCGCGAGCCAGTTACCTTTGGGGCGAACGGCTTTTGATCCTTGCTTGCACAGAGGGCATTCTTCAGGTGTCCAGATTGGCATCGGTTTTTCTATCAGAGATACGACGCCGAATCTATTGTGGTAGCTAACTCCATCAATACTGCTTTCACCTGAGCGATTGACGAGTACGCCGATTTGGCCGAAGACACTTATGGCTTGCGTTTCCAGCGCGTGAATCGTCTGTTTCGTTGTCCCTCCTGTCGTGAGTACATCTTCGACAACGATGGCCGTGGCGTGAGAAGGAATTTCGAAACGTTTGAGTTCCATGACCTTCTTCTCGTCTTTGATAACAGGCTCGGTAAAGGCACATTTGCAACCGATAGCTTGAGCCATTGCGTGAGCTAGGCTACACGCGCCAAGAGCGGAACCGACAACCCAGTACTCTCGGTTGGAGTCCATATAATCCACGCGGGAAATTTTCAAGTACAGGTCCTCCATCGCCCGTCGGGTGATCTCGGGGTCTTCAATAACTTTGCTTCCATTGAAGAAGCCACCGCTGTGGTTTCCTGAGGTCAGCTCAGCGTGAGGGCGAGCGGGGTTTCCGTCATGGGGCCAGAAGGCTCCCATCTTGGTGAATAATTCCATCCACCCTTGTTCGTCGTGGTGCTGTAGAATACAACGTGTCTCGGGCATATCTTTTTCTCCTTCTTTTTGTTTTCAAACAACCAACGAAGCTCCGAATAGAGCTTTCCAATCCCAGATTGACATAAAAATACGATAATGACAAGTAAATTCGCTTTTTGGAGATTTTGAGGCATAATAAGTGAACTATGTCTTTAAGTATTGGCATGGAGTGAACACAACACGACATGCGATCTGGCCAGAAGACGCAAAGCTAGTTCCTTTTTCGTTTAATATAAGACTACCCCTTCCCTTGAAAATAATGTCTTAGGATAACGACTTCTTTTGTTTTTTGAGTCAGACCTGTTTTGTGTTAATATTTGTACAAATGGAGCTAATAAGGGCTTTTAACCAAATAAAAAAAGAGGACGCGCCTATTGCTGGTGGCAAAGGGGCTTCTTTGGGTGAAATGATAAATTCAGGAATACCTGTCCCAGATGGTTTTGTTATATTAGCTGACACTTTTGAGAAATTCATAAAAGACACTGATTTAATTCAAGAGATTGATGCTATTTTAGATGGGGTAGATCACCGAGCTATTCATACTGTAGATGAGGCATCAGAGAAAATTCAAAGTTTAATCAAAAATGCAGAAATGCCACAAAACATTGCAGATGAAATCATTTCTGCGTTTGAAAAACTAAACGCAGAATTTGTTGCTGTTCGTTCTTCGGCAACAGCAGAAGATGGCGCAGATCATGCTTGGGCAGGACAATTAGACTCGTATTTGAATATCACAAAAGGTAATGTATTAGAGAAAGTTCAACATTGTTGGGCTTCTTTATTTACTCCTCGGGCAATTTTCTACAGATTTGAGAAAGGCTTAAACACAACAAAAATTTCGGTAGCTGTGGTTGTTCAGAAAATGGTTAATTCAGAAGTCTCTGGTATTGCTTTTTCAGTTCACCCTGTTACAGAAGATAGAAATCAAATGATTATTGAGGCTGGGTTTGGCTTGGGCGAAGCAATCGTGTCTGGTTCTATTACACCTGATTCTTATGTAATTGAAAAAGACTCAGGGAGAATTATTGATATAAATGTTTCTTCCCAAACAAGAGCTTTGTATCGTGTAGAGACCGGCGGTAGTGAATGGGTTGATATTCCTGAACCAAAAGCCTCATCTCAAGTTTTTGCTGAAGCCCAGATATCTGAGCTGGCCGATCTAATTATGAAGATTGAGAATCATTATGGTTTCCCTTGTGATATCGAGTGGGCTTATGAGAATGGCGAGTTCTTTATTGTTCAGTCGAGACCGATAACTACATTAGGAATGACAGGGCCTAATTTAAAAAAGAAGTTTACAAAAGAACATGCTAGAGAGTATTCTCTTTTTCGTGTCGCCACTTGGTATAGATCAATGAACAAAGAGATATCAAAGATTATTGGGGTATCAGTGGAAGAGGCCTGTGCTGTGTATCGGGGCGGAGATTTAGTAGAAATTTATTATGAACCAACGGAACTTAAAAAACTTTTTGAAGCCGTGGCACAAA
>DAOTDH010000090.1:0-2307 GCA_035453545.1 Minisyncoccota bacterium | reverse complement strand
GTGAAATAATGGGTTAATTCCTTCCTAGCTTGCCAGTTTGTTGCCCTTTGTGCTAGCCTGAAGGCAGGTTTGGTTTTTTTTGATTTTTTTAAACAACGGCGCAAGCCATAACAAAGGAAGGACAGGTTGTATACAAAAGATAATTCAGGGTGTTTCTCTTCGAGCGACAATTTCTTCGGGATTGGATAATGTGGAAGATATCCAGTTGGTCCCTGATCAGACCGATAGCATTGCTTCGATAATTGTTCATTGGCGAGAGCTTGTGAATCATATTTTCGACATGATCCATGTTATGCCTGATTGGGAACTTGAAGTATCATTCGACATAAAATATTCCTTAACTTCTGGGGCTTGGGGTATGGGTTATCTAAAATTTTTTCATCGCGGGAAGATTGATGGGCGAAATTTAGAGAGGGAATTTTCTTTTAAAGTTTTTCCCAATGGTCTTTTTAAAGATCAGACATTTGATTCTTTTATAGAATTGTCGGCATCTGATCTACTTATTAAAGTTGTTCAGTTAGCTGAAGAGTGTGGTCTTGGCCGAAAGAAGGCACCTAAAGAGGTTCGTGCCGACCGTTCTCTGTTGTCTAGAAAAAGGTGTGCTCGCATAAAAATAATTAAGGCTCTAAGATAATGCTTTTTGTCTTTGCCTCTGGTTAGCTTTTGCTAGCCAGAGGATTTTATTTTGTATCTACTAGGTGCCAAGCTTGTTTGAGGCCGATGATTAAGACCAGACTGAGTCCGAGAAAAATATAACGGAAGTCGTAGAAGATAAGAATTAGGGATCCAAAGATTGTCCCGGTGAGATAAGAGAAAGGCACATTGATACGAGATATAGCCATGATACCGGTATCTCCGCCTGAGATTTTTTTAAATAAATAAGTTTCTTTCATAATTTCAATACTGGCGGCTCCGACCCGAGTGACGAAGAGGAGTCCCGCCCAGAAGAACCAGAGTGGTGATCCGAGGTAGGCACAAGAAGCAGTGGAGATAATAATAATAATGAGACCGGTGATTAATATTTCTTTCTCACCTAGCCAGCGGTCAGCAATTTCGCCGAGCGGTAACTCTAAGAGGATAAACGGTGTCAACATAATAGTGAAGGCTAGACCAATCTCGCTCCAAGGCAAGCCAATATGGTTGTGTAGATAGAGGGGCATATAGACGACCATTATGGCGTAGAAGAAGTTGAGGAGAAAATCGATAATTAAAATTCGGCGGATATTATTGGCTTCAGGGATTTGTCTCGCCCAAATATTTTTCAAGCTTAGCCAGACTGACCTTCGGGCGAGAACGCAAGTATGACAGGAGACCTCTCTGAGACCGAAGGTGATAATGAGAAGGAGAGGCAAGAACATTAAACTGGCGACTCCATAGACTAAGCCATAATTACCTTCGCGGACAAGGTAAGCCGCCAAGAAGGGGGAGATTAGCCAGGCAAAGTTATAGAAGGTCATATAGAGACCACGAATCAGACCAACCCCTTGGTTGTCAGAGATATTCTCTAAGTAAACATCCATGACATAACGGGTAAGATAACCTAGGACAAGATAAGTTCCGAAGGTAACAAGCGCAATAATAATTGTTGGTTGATAACTGAAGGCGGTGAGCGCTAGCGGAATAAGGGAGAGGAAGCTGAGGCAACTAAGAATTAATAAAATCTTTTTGTTCCCCCAAGAGGAAATTAGACGGGGGAGGGAAATCATCATAATAATTGTAACAATTGAGGTGGTTGCATAGAGCCACCCGATATTTTCCTCGGAGAGGAAGGTTGCCAAGAAGGAGGAATTAATATAAGCCGGCAACGAAGAATAGGTCGCCATAAAAATTGCGCCGATATAAGTATAGAGACGTAATTTTTTATTCAGCATTACGTATATTATAACGCAAAAGTTTTTAGACTTCTATTAGAACTGGCAGAATAATTGGGCGCTTCTTGGTTTTTTGGAAGAGGTATTTCCCGAGTTCTTCGCGAACAGTGTTTTTTACATAATCGAGATTGATCGGGTGCATTTTAGCAGCCGATTCCTCAATACTCTTCTTGGTTAAGATCCGAACATAGCGAAGGAGGTCTTGCGACTCCTTGAGATAGACAAAACCGCGCGAAATAATATCTGGTGATTTGCGAACCTTATCGGTTGACATATCGACAACAGCAATGAGGACAAACATTCCATCCTGGGCCAGAAGTTGGCGGTCACGGATCACGACTTCTTGAACATTGCCAGTGCCAAGTCCGTCAACCATCACAAGTCGTGGCGAGACGGTTGCTTTGAGTTTGGAAATTTTCTTGCCCTGGTCTTGAAT
>DAOTDH010000089.1:0-2329 GCA_035453545.1 Minisyncoccota bacterium | reverse complement strand
AGCTAAGTTGCGTGGTTTATCAACATCATAGCCCTTGCCAATGCCAATATAATAAGCAAAAAGTTGAAGCGGGATAACCGCGATAATTGGTTCGAGTATCTCAATAGTCTCTGGGACATAGATAATATCGTCAACCAGATTCTTGAGAGCCTCGTTACCCTCCGTCGCGATGGCCAAAACTTTACCACTCCGAGCCTTAATCTCCTCGACATTAGAAATCATTTTCTCGTAGACAGAATCCGAAAGACAAAGAGCCACCGTCGGGAAATTGGGATCAATCATCGCAATTGGTCCATGCTTCATCTCCCCCGCGCCATAACCTTCAGCGTGAACATAAGAAATCTCCTTCAGTTTAAGTGCTCCTTCGAAGGCAATCGGGAAAGTATACTTGCGACCCATAAAGAGGAAGTCGGTGAAGCCGGCGTATTTGGTCGCTACCTCTTTAATTTCTTCTCTTCGCTCCAAGATAGATTTGATTTTTTCTGGCAACGCGATAATTTCTTTAACTATTTTCTTAGACTCTTCGTCACTGGCCACTCCGCGCAATCTCGCGAGATAAAGAGTGAGAAGAGAAAAAATAGTTACCTGCGAGATAAAAGCCTTGGTTGAGGCAACCCCAATCTCTGGTCCAATCTGATTATAAATAACCGCATCAGACTCACGCGCAATCGTCGAGCCCACAGTGTTCACAATCGAGACAATAAGCGCACCTTGACGCTTGGCCTCGCGGATGGCGGCCAAAGTATCAGCCGTCTCACCCGACTGAGTAATGGCCATCACCATGGTCCCCGGTTCGACAATCGGCGAGCGATAACGGAACTCTGAAGCATATTCAATCTCTACCGGAATCTTCGCAAACTCCTCAAGCATATATTCGCCAACCATCCCCGAGTAGAGAGCCGTGCCACAAGAAGTAATAATGATGCGCTTAATCCCCTTCAATTTTTCTTTAACCGCTTTAAGCTCATCAAGCTTGATCTCTAAAGAATCTTCGAGTAAACGTCCACGAAAGGAGTTCTTGATCACGTTATCCCCTTCCATAATTTCCTTCAACATAAAATGATCGTAACCACTCTTCTTGGTCTCCTCCACACTCCATTCAATAATACTTGGTTCGCGTTTAATGACTTGACCAGCTAAATCGAATAGTTGATAACTGTCAGCTTGCAAAATCGCCCATTCGCTATCATTTAGATAAAGCACTTTCTTGGTATGAGGTACAATCGCTGACGGATCAGAGGCAATAAAATTATCACCTTCACCGATACCAAGAACAATCGGACTCCCCTTGCGCGCTACATAGAGACGATCTGGCTCGCCTGCATTAACAATAGCTAGACCATAAGTTCCTCTAATTTGGGCTAGAGTTTTAATCAGAGCATTAGAAAAAGTATCCCCTGTTTTTACGTATTCCTCGAGTAAGTGAGCAACCACTTCAGAATCAGTCGCTGAAGCAAATTTGTGACCCTTAGCTATTAAATCGTCCTTAAGTTCATTATAATTTTCAATAATTCCATTATGGGCCAAATAAATTTTCCCCTCGCAATCAGTGTGAGGATGAGCATTAACTTCAGTTGGTACACCATGGGTTGCCCAACGGGTATGAGCAATACCAAGATTCCCATGAAAATCAGCCCCGATCTTAGATTCTAAATTTTTGACCTGACCAACAGCCTTGATCAGGCCAGCGGGAGCAACATAGATACCAGCCGAATCATAACCGCGATATTCGAGAGCTTTTAGGCCATCAATTAAAATTTTAGGAGCATCTTTTTTCCCCACATAACCAAAAATTCCACACATATTTTTAGATAATTTAGATTAAACTAAACTTAATAAATTAAAGGAAATTCTTTGATCTTATTATACTCTATTCCCTCTGGTTTCATGACTGATTCGAATAAGACAAAACTATTTATTTCTGATCCCCAGTCGACACGATCAAACAAGTCAGGTAAACCAGCTGGACCAAAATCACTTAATAGAAAACGGGCCAGAGTTAAATGCAAACGATAAAAACGGTTATCTGGTTTGGCGAGAACTTGTTCAAGACGATTTTTTAATTCTAAAAGAGGTACGGGTGGCTGACCCTCAGCCCAAATAAGACGAGGAGAGAAACGATTAGGCCCAAAAACTACTTTGAAAAAATTAATACCGAAAGGCTTAATATCATGTTCACCGCGGGAGACAGATTGAGCAAAATCATCCAATTTGGCGATCAGAGCCGGTGTATCAGACTCCAGCCAAGGCGAAACAACAGTAATATGAAAATTATCACCCGGAAGCCAATTAACTGGCCAACCGACATGATTGGCCTGCCAAGCCAAAG
>DAOTDH010000088.1:0-2370 GCA_035453545.1 Minisyncoccota bacterium | reverse complement strand
CTTACCAACTAGCTGATACTTCGCAGGCTTTTCCGGGAGCGATAAATCTTTACTCTTCACCCCGCAATTGCGGGGCAAGGAGACCATCTGGAATTATCTAACCTTTCGGCTAGTTATGCCAGACTCCCGGGGAAATTCCCACGTGTTACTACCTCGTTCGCCATGCCACACTCTAGACACGAACTAATTCCTGTCCACAGTGTGGCATTCGACTTGCATGCCTTATCCACGCCGCCAGCGTTCATCCTGAGCCAAGATCAAACTCTAAATAAAAGCATTTGATTTAGCTTAATAGAACGGAACAGAAGAAAAGATACTTGCCCGACTAGATTTTTAAAATCTGGGCGGGTTGTCTTCCTTCATCATTAATTTGCACTGGTTTGTTTTTGATTGCGTTTCGATTGTCAACGAACTAAACAGCCATCAGCTAAAAACTGACAACTAGGCCATTATACAGGAAAAAATAACCCCGTCAACCCTAGATAAAACCCCCGCCAGACCTTAAGTTACCCATAGGTCTGGCGGGAGGGGTCTTACCTTTTAGCCTTAGCGAGGACTTTGCCACGTTGCCAAGCTTCCCACTCGACAAGGATATTAGAGGCGACAAAAATTGAGGAATAGGTACCAGCGGTCATACCAACCAAGAGAATGACCGAGAAAAAGCGAGTAGACTCGGGACCAAACAAGAACAGGCCCATCAAAACAACGACGGTCGTTAGAGTTGTGTTCAGAGAACGGACGTAAGTCTCATCGATACTAATACCGGCAACTTCAGAAAAATTATTGCTAGAATGACGATTGAGATTCTCTCGAATACGATCGAAAACAACAATCGTATCATTGATAGACAAACCAAGGATAGCCAACAAAGCGGTTAGGAATAGAGCATCCGCCTCGGCTCCATAGAAATGTCCTAAGAGAGCCATGGCCCCCGCCGAAATAATAATGTCATGAGCCAGAGCGATAATTGAGGCAATCCCATACTTCCATGACTGCATATGATGGGCCGAAACTTGACGGAAGACAATCGCGATAAAAAGAATAATTAAAATAACAACCAAAGTAATAGCGATCAAGCCCTTGCGGGTAAGCTCCTTACCTAAGGTTGGCCCCACTTCACTAAAACGCTTCTCGGTAAAAAGGGATTGACCGTCTTCGGCAAGAACTTTATTCAAACTCTCCTTCTCTGCCTCGGTGATAACTTTGGACTTAAGTACGAGCCCACGCTCCCCTACGGGTTGGAGAGATAAACTTGGTAACTTAAGCGCATCAACGGCCGTCTTAAGTTTAGTCAGATCTGGTCGCGCGGTCTGATATTCTATCTCCAGCACTGTCCCACCAGTAAAGTCTGAACCCAAATTAAGACCAAAACTAAATAAGGCATGAAGGGCTACTCCAATAAGGAGCAAGGAGCCGGCCAAGAAAATTCGTCTGTGTTTTACAATATACATATTTTTATTTTAGTTTTTAAAGAAGGCACTGCCAAATAAGAAATTAACAAGTCCGGCTCGACCACGGAAATTGAGAGCCAAGAGTAGAATTCGGGTGATAGTGATAGCGGTAAACATACTGACGACAACACCAAGAGCAAAGGTTAAAGCAAAACCCTTAATGAGACTTGTCCCAAACCAGAAGAGAATGGCCGCGGAAATAATACTAGACATATTAGAATCACGAATAGAAGACCACGCCCGACTAAAACCTTCGCGAATTGCCTCGTGCAAACCTTTACCCTTCTTAAGTTCCTCACGAAGTCGCTCGAAGATAAGTACATTCGCATCAACCGCAATTCCTATCGAGAGAATGAAGCCGGCAATACCCGCCGCTGTGAGAGTTACTGGGATAAGCTTGAAGATGGCCAACATTATCATCACATAGATAGAAAGAGAAATAACCGACACTAGACCCGGCAAACGATACCACAGGATCATGAAGACGGCGACGATAAAAAGACCAATCAGCCCCGCTTCTACTCCCTTCTTGGTGGCTTCACTTCCCAAACTAGCACCAACAACCTCCGTGGAGGCCAAACTAACCGGCACAGGCAAAGCGCCAAGATTAAGATCGCGAACTAAAGTTTTGGCTTCCTCGACAGTAAATTGACCACTGATCTCGGCTCGGCCATCGCGGATTTCTTCTTGCACCACTGGAGCGGAGATAACTTGACCATCTAACAAAATTGCCACTCGTTTGCCGACACTAACCTTAGTAATTTCGGCAAAAAGTTTGGCCCCTTCATCATTGAATTCGATAGAGATTGAGGGTGAGATAGAATTCTGGTTGAAGGAAACTTGAGAACGCTTAAGGAAGCGCCCAGTCAAACCGGTGACGAGCCAAGGAGTACTTGAAGCCTCCGAATCAGGAGTCGAA
>DAOTDH010000087.1:0-2385 GCA_035453545.1 Minisyncoccota bacterium | reverse complement strand
TTTCATTATCCTGATTGTAACATAAATTAAAGCTTTTTGTTAACAGCTAACCAAGTAACAACTACTGCTGCCGTCTCAGCTCGAAGGACATACTCACCAAGAGAATAGAGGAGGAAACCAGCTAATCTCGCCTTTTCTTGTTCCTTAATATCCCAACCACCTTCAGGTCCAATAAAAATGTTGATTCGCTCAAAAACTGGAGGGGAAATCTTTGCCTCGTTTTCTCGCTCTTCTGACAAAGAACAAAAGATATTGAGAGAATTTTCTTTCTTAGCCAAAGCAACAGCTCCAGAAAAATCTATTGATTCAGCTAATTCAGGGATAAGAAAGCGCCCAGATTGCTCGGTTGCCTCTTTAATAATTAATTTAAGACGATCAACTTTTAGACCAAGCTTAACCGTTCTCTCAGTGACAACAGGGACTATCTTACTAACCCCAGCCTCAACCGCCTTCTGTACAGCCAATTCAAAATTTTCTTTTTTAAGAATAGCCAAATATAAACAAACCTGAGGCGTCGATTCTTCCCGCTTCTCTCGACTAATGACTTTAAGCTCTATTGATTGTTTTTTGTAATTTTTTATCTCAACCTTAATTTCTATTCCTAGACCATTAAAGAGGGAGAAACAATCCCCCTCTTTAAGACGTAAGACATTCTTAATTTGTTTAACAATCGCCGAATCTGTTAACTCTAAGAACTTCCCCCCAATATCCCCTTCTAGATAGAAACGGTTTTGTCTCATAAAAACTAAGTGTCAACGAGACTGGGTTTAGTCTTCTTTAGCTGGAGTACCGCTACCATCAGTTGTAACAGGCTCAGATGTTTGGTCCGAATTTCCGATCTGAACCGGCCCAACATTAACAATAATATTTCGCGAAGGACTATAAACAATCGCCTTACCAGCGTTGGCGTAAACAATAAGAATATCGCCATCAATAGAACCAGATAGAAAAGGTTGCTCTTTAGCAGCAAGAGTGGCATCTTTAATTTCAGCAACTTGAGGAATCTCATCATTAGGTAAGACCATAAGATTACCAACCTTGGCAACAATAGCGAGAATCTTCTCCTCGTTTACAGCTTCAGCTTGAGCCTGAGGATCAGATTTCATCTTATAAATAGTCCAGCCATAATAACCACCAACAATAACAACGATAACTACCCCCAAGATAATCAATTTGCCCCACATACCAGCGCGCCCCTTCTTCACACAGACAACGTCCTCAGAGGAAGCAATCTCTGCTTTATCTTCTTTTTTTCTCATATTTTATTCTTGAAAATTAAAATTGATAATTTTTAATAATAGACAACAACTGTATTTTAACAATTCTTCGCTTTTTTGCCAAAGTGGATAACTAAAACAAATTCTCCTCGCACGAAGTCTTTATCCGCTTTTATCCTAACCAAAAAATCACCAGCTCGACCTACAAGATATTGTTCAAATTTCTTAGTCATCTCTTTACCGACAAAAACTTCGTTGGTTGGATAAAGTTCATTAATTATTTCAAGAGTCTTAGTTAAACGATAAGTCGATTCAAAGCAAACTAAATTAGTTTCTATCTCCTCAGCTTGATTAAGAATCTTCACAATTTTACCACGCGTTCGCGGGAGAAATTCCACAAACCAAAAATGGCCAGAGAAACCCGAACAAGCAATTGCTGTGGAGAGGGCCGACGGCCCCGGGATCGGAACAATCTCATGACCCGCTTCGCGTGCCTTCTCGACAAGATACGCCCCCGGATCAGAGACCCCAGGCATGCCGGCCGAAGTCACCAAGGCCACGTCTTGCTCCTTAAGAATCTCTAAAATTTTAGGCGCCATTCGGCGACTATTTTTGTCATCATAATTAATAATTTTTTTCTCTCCAATCTCAAAATGCTTCAAAAGTTTAACAGTGTCCGTCCATTTCTCCACCGCCAAAACTGGTATCTCTTTCATCACCGCCACCGCCCTCGGCGTTATATCAGCCAAATTCCCAATTGGTGTGCCAATTAAATACAATTTCATACTTCTAATCTAACACAAATAACCACCCAAATCGAGCCCTAAAAATTATCGAAATCCTTCTTAACATTTCCTGACGGCCGTCCCAATTTTGTTAAGACTAAATATTTTCTCACGGTCGTGAAATTATATTTAGTTAACATTTTTTGCGATTGTAAATTTTGTTTAGTAATAATCAGAAAACCCGCCCTCGACCTAGGCAGGTTTCTGACCTGCAGGTCGGGGCGGGTTGGGACTAGACCTCTGCCTCACTCTCCTGTTTAGCCTGCAACTTCTCTACGTGGCGACGCCGGACTCCAGACAAGGAGCCGACGTACCAAGAATACTGAGTGCCGCGAACAACGGCATAAAAGAGCATTGCATAGGGAAACATGCCAAGCGCAACA
>DAOTDH010000086.1:0-2426 GCA_035453545.1 Minisyncoccota bacterium | reverse complement strand
ATTATCGATGAATCGCACGTGGCTGTCCCGCAGATTCGCGGAATGTTTGCCGGCGACGAGAGTCGCAAGAAGAACTTGGTCGAGTACGGCTTCCGTCTTCCGTCAGCGCTTGATAATCGCCCGTTACGCTTCCCCGAATTTGAGGCGCGTGTTGGTCAGGTCTTATATACTAGTGCGACACCGGCTGAATATGAACTTGAGAAAAGTGGTAAGGAAGGAATTGTCGAGCAGATCATTCGTCCAACTGGTCTGGTTGATCCGATGATCGAGGTGCGACCCATAATTGGCGGTTCGAAGTCGCATCTGGCTACGCGAGAAACGACTTCTAACCGCAAAAGCGCCCGAGGTCTCTCCTCAAGTGAGCCCGAGGTGAGTCCTCGGGTACCATATCAAGGTCAGATTAAAGACTTCATCACCGAAGCCCAAAAAGAAATAAAAAACGGTAACCGTGTGATTGCGACGACCCTTACTAAGAAAATGGCCGAGGATTTGGCCGAGTATCTCAAGGCTGAGGGGGTGAAGTCAGAGTATCTCCATAGTGAAGTTAAGACTTTGGAGCGCATCAAGATTCTTACCGAATTTCGTCGTGGTACTTTTGATTGTCTTGTTGGTGTTAATCTTCTGCGTGAAGGTTTGGACTTGCCTGAAGTTTCTTTTATTGGGATTCTTGATGCCGATAAGGAGGGTTTCTTACGGTCAGAAGTGGCGCTAATTCAGACGATTGGCCGAGCCGCTCGCAACTTGGCCGGGCGCGTGATTCTCTATGCCGATGTCGTGACGGGTTCAATGAAGAAGGCCATAGACGAAACCAATCGCCGTCGAACTATCCAGCTGGCTTATAACCAGAAGCACAAAATTACTCCGCAATCGATTGTTAAGAATATCCACGACATTACTGATAGCTTGGCTAAAGATCGGCAACAAGCGGTAGGGGAATTGATGATCCTAGATGAACAACTCTATGGTGGTAATCTGAAAAAAGTTCTAAAAGAGAAAAATAAACAGATGTCTGAAGCTGTTAAGAACCTCGATTTTGAGACAGCTGCTATCCTGCGTGATGAGATTAGAGCTCTCGAAGCAAGCCAAAAGGCGACACAAAACCTTTAAGGCTTTATTTCTTTATGGATAAGAAAGAAGAAAATAAAAATTACTCTTGGCAAACTCTCCAGATTTATTGGCGACAAGCCTGGCGCTACCCTATTTTGCTTTTAGGGATAATTTTTTCTCTTTTGGCAGTTTTAATTATTGATGCTGTTTTTCCTATTTATCTGAAAGATTTGCTCAACCTTTTATCTAGTGGTGAGGATAAGAATATCGTCTTCCAAGAAGCTCTGGCGATTATTTTTGTTCTTGGTTGTTTTATTTTTGGACGTTGGGTGCTGTGGCGGGTTAATGATCTCTCTTTTATTTTCTTTTTAATTAAAAGTCTGCGCGACCTTAGTAATGATTGTTTCAATACTCTGCATCGTCATTCTTTTTCTTACTTCAATAACAACTTTACTGGCACTTTAGTTAAGAGGGTTAATTGGTTTACCCAAGGCTTCGAATCTGTTATCGACCGACTCCTTTATCGGGTTTTATCCTTTCCTGTCTATCTTGCCATTGTTGTTTATGTTTTGTCTGGGATTAGCTGGCATCTGAGTGTTGGAGTTGTTATTTGGGTCGTTGTCTTTCTTCTTGTTAATTTTATTTTTGTTTTCTTTAAGTATCCTTATGACTTGGCTCGTAATGAGGCGGAGAGCGAACAGACTGCCCTTTTAGCTGATACTATTACCAATAATTCGAGCGTTAAACTTTTTAATGGTTACTGGCCAGAGGTTCACAATTTCGATCGAGCAAGTTCGTTAGTTGCTAGATGTCGTCGCAATTCTTGGTTAATTGGTACTGGTTTCGACTTATTCCAAGGTTTTTTGGCTTCAGTTTTGGAAGTTGGGATTTTTTATTTTTCAGTTGTTCTTTGGAAACAAGGGACTTTTTCAATCGGTGATTTTGTTTTAATTCAAGCCTATTTATTGAAAATAATGGATGAAATTTGGGGTTTTGGCCGTATTATTAGACAAGTTTATGAGGCCGTCTCTGACGCGAACGAGATGACCGAAACTTTCTTGACCAGCTTCGAGATAGAAGACGTCTCTGGCGCCAAAGAGCTTAAAGTTTCTGAGGGCCGGATTACTTACGAGGATGTATCGTTTTGTTATATTAATAATTGCAATGTCTTTAAAGATTTGGACTTTGAGATTTCCCCTGGAGAGAAACTTGCCTTTATTGGTTCGTCTGGGGCTGGTAAGAGCACCCTTATAAAATTGCTTCTTAGGATGCATAATCTTTCGAGTGGTCGAATTCTAATTGATGGCCAAGATGTCTCTCAGGTAACACAAGAGAGTCTCTGGTCCAATGTAAGTTTGGTTCCTCAGGATCCGATTCTT
>DAOTDH010000085.1:0-2436 GCA_035453545.1 Minisyncoccota bacterium | reverse complement strand
TTTTAGCCCCTAAAGTGGGGGAGAAGAAGGAGGACAATAACGCCATGATGCTCCTACAAAATCAAATTGAAAATCTAACCAAATCTATTGATAATCGTCTATTAGAGACAAACAAAATGTCAGCCGAGAGCGTTCGTGCTCAATTTAACGAGTTCTCGCGTCTGTCGCGAGAGGTAACCGAGAAGTTGATAAGGTTAGAAGAGACAAACAAGCAGGTGATTAATTTTACCGACCAACTACAATCACTCCAAGATATTCTTAAGAACCCTAAACAACGGGGCATTCTGGGAGAGTATTACTTAGAGACCTTGCTTAAGAATGTTCTCCCGACCGGTTCTTATCAGATGCAATACCCCTTCCCCGACGGGACAATCGTTGATGCTGTGGTCTTTGTTAAAGATAAAATTATTCCCATAGACTCCAAGTTCTCCTTAGAGAATTACAATCGTATTGTTGGCGAGAGAAACGAAACAGAACGGGAGAAGTATGAGAAGGCCTTTGTTAATGATCTCAAAATGCGCATCCAAGAAACGACTAAGTATGTCCAGCCCGACAAGGGGACCATGGAGTTCGCCTTTATGTTTATTCCGCACGAGGCCATTTATTATGATTTATTGATTAATAAAATTGGAGCCCTCCAAGACGAGAATACCGAGAACCTTATCCAGCGAGCCGCCTCCAAATACCATGTAATTATTGTCTCACCCACATCCTTCTTGGCTTATCTCCAGACCGTCCTGCAGGGCCTAAAAGCCCTCCAGATCGAAGAATCGGCCAAAGAGATACGTCAGAGGGTTGAGGAGCTGGGCAAGCATATTGGGGCTTATGAGGGCTATATGGCCAAGCTGGGGAATGCCCTTGGAACCTCGGTAAATCACTATAATTTGGCCTACAAGGAGCTCAGGAAGGTCGACAAGGACGTCTTGCGGGTTACCGGCGCTAATGCCGGTTTTGAACCTCAGGTACTGGACAAACCGAGTTTGGAGGAGTAATATATCCATTATGTTCGCAATTATCGAAACAGGAGGAAAGCAGTACAAAGTCGCCGAGGGCGATCTTTTGCAGGTAGAGAAATTAGCCGAGGCCAAGGCCAAAGGTGAGATTGTTTTCGATAAAGTGCTTCTCGTCGCCGACGGAGAGAAAGTTCAGATTGGTACCCCGTATCTTGAGGGGGCTACTGTTACCGCCAAGTTCGAGGCAGACGGCCGAGACAAGAAAATTGTTGTTGTTAAATACAAGGCCAAGGTCCGCCACCACAAGAAGGCGGGTCATCGTCAACCTTTCACCAAAGTCTCCATCTCTAAAATCGGGTAACGGCATCCACATCGGGTGTCGCTTATCATTTACAGTTATAGATATATTGGGTATACTATAATTAATTATGTTAAAGAATTATCTCTCATTCAATTTACCTGTTCTTGTTATAAAACAAAACAAGCGTTTTGTGGCTTATACTCCAGCTTTAGATCTCTCGACCTCGGGCAAGTCTGAGAAGGAGGCCAAACAGAGGTTCGAAGAAGTAGCCAGTATCTTTTTTGAAGAAATTATCGAAGCCGGCACTATTAAAGAGGTCCTCTCCGAATTAGGTTGGAAGAAGACTCAGAAAAAATGGTTTCCACCGCAAGTTGTTTCTTCTCGTTCGGTTGGCTTGCGTGTGCCTTGTTTGGCCTAAACACTTATGCCCAAAATTCAGAATATAAACTGGAAAGATTTTGAAAAATTTCTTTTCCGGGTTGGTTGTGAGTTTAAGAGGGAGAAGGGCGATCATCGGATTTATTGGAAGAAAGGTCTCAATCGGCCAATCGTTATTCCGCGAGATTTATCTCTCCCACCTTTCATAATTCTTAATAATCTCAAAATTCTCGATATCTCTCGCGAAGAGTATCTTAAAAAGATGAAGAAGTAACATCCCTTTCCCGAAGTCGTATCTCGCGTAGCCAGATCAGACTTCTAACTGCGTTCGAATAAAAATTCAACTGTTGCAAAAAATGCAACAATTGCCAGCGATGGTTAAAAGCAATGTGCAAAAAACGCATATTGTTAACGTTGAACTCTCCGGAATTTCCGGATAGCTCAATTTCGCTTTCCACCCCCCCCCAAAAAAAAACCCAAAATCGGCCAGTTTTTAGCCTAAGCCTGTTGAAGGGGAAAAACTCCACGCAGGTGGGTTTTTGTGGTTAATTTAGAGAAAAGCCAAGTCTATAGTTATCAACATCTGGTAGACTAAAAACTTGCATAATCTACCATAAGTGATATAATATAAATTAACACTCATTATTATTAGCAAGCAGTAGAATAAGAAAACCCCATATTCTACCGATAAAATATAGAGATATGACCAAATCACCATTCGAATTACCAAAACTTCCTCCCCTGATTAATTATGAGGAAATTATCCCTTACATGACGAAGGCTCATGCTTCTTTGGCTCGGCTC
>DAOTDH010000084.1:0-2562 GCA_035453545.1 Minisyncoccota bacterium | reverse complement strand
AGAAGAGTCGAAACCCTAAAGTTAAGAAGACGATTAAAGCGATTGACGATTTAACCATTGAGTACAAGAATAAGACTGATTATTATGTTGGCGAATTAGCTGAGGGTATCGCGATGATTGGCTCCACTTTCTATCCAGGCGAAGTTATTATTCGTTTTTCTGATTTTAAGACCAACGAGTACAGCACCTTGATTGGCGGTGATCTCTATGAGCCGGAGGAAGAGAATCCGATGATCGGTTGGCGTGGTGCTTCACGTTATTATGATCCTAAATTCCGTCGCGCCTTTGCGCTTGAATGTCGTGCCCTTTATAAGGTGCGGACCGAGATGGGTCTCACGAATATTGTGCCCATGATTCCTTTTTGCCGAACAGTTGAAGAGGCTAAAGAGGTGATTGCGATTATGGAAGAGGCTGGCTTAGATCGTCAGGCGGACCCGACACTCAAGATTTATGTTATGTGTGAGATTCCGTCCAATGTTGTCGAGGCCCAAGAATTTCTTAAGGTTTTCGATGGGATGTCGATTGGCTCGAATGACCTAGCTCAACTTACCCTTGGTCTTGATCGGGATTCTAACCTCATCAATCATATCGCTAATGAGAATCACCCAGCCGTCAAGAAGATGATTGAAGTGGCGATTCGCGCTTGCAACGAGCAAAATAAATATATTGGTATTTGTGGCCAAGCTCCATCCGATTACCCCGAGTTCGCTGAGTTCTTGGTCAAGGCAGGGATTGGCAGTATCTCCCTTTCGCCCGACTCGGTAATTAAAACTTTATCAATTATTGAAGCCGCGGAGAAAAAGTACCCGCAGGCTTAGAAGCATGAATTATGAAAACTGTATTTTTTGAATTAGAAAATTGGGAGAAGGAGTATATTCAAGCACAGCTTGCCCTGCGAAGCCTTGGCGAAGTAGGGGAGGGCGAAGTTCTGATGATAGACGGGGGTCTGACTGAAGAAACAATTCTTGCTCTTGGTAATTTGGGCGCTGAGACGGAGATTATTTCTATTTTTGTTGATTCAGTGATTGACGAGAAGGTGTTCGCGCATTTCCCTAAGCTCAAGTTAATTGCGACGCGTTCAACTGGTTATGATCATATCGATTTGTCCGCTTGTCAGGCACGGGGAGTGGCGGTGGCCAATGTGCCAAGTTATGGTGAAGATACTGTCGCTGAATATACTTTTGCTCTCTTACTCAATCTTTCTCGCAAAGTGGCCGAGAGTTATGATCGAATCAGGGAGACGGGGAGCTTTAGTCTTGATGGTTTGCGGGGCTTTGATCTCAAGGGTAAGACCTTGGGAGTGATTGGTACAGGCAAGATTGGTCGGAATGTTATTGAGATTGCCACCGGCTTCAATATGAATATTATTGCTTACGATAAATTCCCAAACGAAGAATATGCCCAGAAGATGAATTATAAATATTTACCCTTTGAAGAAGTGCTGGCTCAAGCGGATATTATTACTCTCCATGTGCCTTACGTACCCGAGAATCACCATCTGATAAACGCTGACACTATCGCCAAGATGAAAAAGGGGGCCTATCTTCTCAATACTGCTCGGGGGGCTATTGTTGACACTGAAGCTTTGTTGGAAAGTTTGAAGAGTGGGCACTTGGCGGGAGCGGGTCTTGATGTTTTAGAAGAAGAGGGAGTGGTAAAAGATGAGCTCAATTTCTTAACTAGCGCCGGTCATCCGGGTGAGCATAATCTCAAAACTGTTCTAGAGAATCATATACTAATAGATTTACCTAATGTTATCGTTACCCCGCATAACGCCTTCAACACTTGGGAAGCCCTTCAGCGAATTCTTAATACAACGATCGAGAATATCAGAGGTTTTGCCTCTGGTCAACCAGTAAATTTAGTTAAATAATTTTTAACAAAGAATAAATCCTTCAGATCAAGAATAAGTTTTTTGTGTATTTTTTTTGTGTCTATATTAATTAAATTAGTAAAAATTTCACGATCGTTATTTTTTTACTAAAGTGGGTGTGCAATTTAAAGTTTGTTTTGTTAAGATAAAACGATGTCAGAATTTAGTTTCAAAATTGAGAAGAAGATGGAGAAGGGCTTGGGTAGGCCTGCCTGCGCAGGCAGGGCCGGAGTTATCACGACACCGCACGGGGAGATCAAGACTCCCGCTTTCGTGACGGTAGGCACTAAGGCCACCGTGAAAGCGCTAACTCCCGAGATGGTCAATAGTTTGGGCGCGCAAGTTGTTTTGGCTAACACTTACCATCTTTATTTACAGCCAGGAGATGAATTGGTAAGGAAAGCGGGTGGTCTTCATAATTTTATGAATTGGCAAGGGCCGATGATGACCGACTCGGGAGGCTTCCAAGTCTTCTCGCTTGGTGCGGCTTTTGGCGAAGGTGGAGTCTCTAAGTTTGCTAAAGAAGGTGTGCAGAAAATTGAGGACTGTGCGAAGTTGGACTTCGAGGAGTCCGGAAGTCCAACTTCGCACAGTCAGAAATTAGCCAAAATAGATGAAGATGGTGTCACTTTCAAATCGCATATTGATGGCTCGGAACACCGCTTCACTCCCGAGTGCTCAATGCAGAT
>DAOTDH010000083.1:0-2635 GCA_035453545.1 Minisyncoccota bacterium | reverse complement strand
TCGGGCTACTTTTCACCTTTCCCTCACGGTACTAGTTCACTATCGATCTCTAAGTATATTTAGCCTTACCGGTTAGTGCCGGTGGATTCCCTCAAGGCTGTCGTTCCTCGAGGTACTCAAGAACAATGACAAAAAAGATGTTTAATCTTTCAGCTACCGGGCTCTTACCGTCTATGGCCTGGCTTCCCAGCCAGTTCGCTTAAATTAACATTTTGTAACTTTTCTAGTAATACTACGTCATTGCCTTACAACCCCCATGATGCAAGCACCATAGGTTTGGGCTGTTCCCGTTTCGCTCGCCGCTACTAAGGGAATTCTTATTAGTTTCTTTTCCTCCGGGTACTAAGATGTTTCAATTCCCCGGGTCTACTTCCCGTCAAAGGCGGGATTCTTACAGTTTATGTAAGAGGGTTTCCCCATTCGGATATCTCCGGATCAAAGGTTGCTGGGCACCTCCCCGAAGCTTAATGCAGCCAAGCCACATCCTTCATCGCTACTTAGAGTCAAGGCATCCACCCTGTGCTCTTAATTTCCTATTAGGAAATTTGAAAACCATTTTCTATTCTGTTGAAGACAGAATAAAGTTTTCGTTTTGTTTTTTCTGTGATTACAATTCTTGTCCCGCCAAAGGCGGGATCTACCTGTCCACCTCCATTACCTTAAAGACCCCAATCTCACTTGCGTAAGAAGATCGGGTAAGTGGTGGCATTCAATTGACAAGGTATCTATCTTTCAGGATTCATCCCGCCGGTGGCGGGAAAACAAAAACCGCTTTTTCAAGCGGGTTTAGGGGTAAACTCAAAACTTGAGCTACTTCCTCCGCTTGGTTTTGGCTGTTTTTTTACTATTCATACTGACAAGAACCATTATATACGAAAAAAACCCGCCGTCAAGGTGGAAACCTTGACGGCGGGCGGGCTATATTTTAGGCCACTTAATTAATTATTTTAGAACTAGTTCTTGTGGGAAATTTCACCACGAATCTTGTTGATGAAACTTTCGGCCGCATCCTTGCCACCCAAACCGAAAGAGAGACCAATCGCAATTGTGATAGTGGCCACAATTCCAGTCATGAAGATCTGAAGGAAAGGACCCATAACTCCGAGTTGTTCAAGAGCGGTCACGACAGCAAAGATCCAGATAAGCCACTTGGTGATACCACCAAAAAGCTCAGCCGAAGAGACAGAAGCGGCACGAGCCGAAGCTACCACAATCTTCTGCATAACATCAGCTAAGACAGCGGCGATAATCAAGATCACCGTCGCGATAATGACACGAGGAATATAACCAAGAACTTGCTGTAAGAAGATATTGACTTGGTTCAATTGTAAGACATCAAGAGCCGCGACTAAGAAACCAAGGATAATAAACCACTTAACTAAAGTTCCAAGGAAAAGACCACTATCCAAACGATAACCAGCTCGTTGCATTAGAGCGTGAAGATCCAACTTCTCGAGAACTTTATCAACCTTGAGAGCTTGGACCAACTTAGCGATCCACATACCAACAGCCTCACCGACAACCCAACCAACAACAAAGAGAATGATGGCAATAATAATATTAGGGACAAAGGCGATCACCCCTCCGGCCAAATTTTGGAAGGAAGTAGATAAAGCCTGACTCCAACTTTCAATTAACATAAATTAAAAAAATTAATAACTAATAATAAATAATGACCTTTTAATAATAGACAATTTTAAGTTTAGCACAAAGCGCCCCAAAATTCACTATCTAGGTAGTGAATTTTGGGGAAAAATATGGCTAAAAAGGCTTATTTTAAGAACCCAAACGGTCAATTAAACACTTATGCGGGAAATCTAAGATATCTCGGACAAAATGATCACTAGAAGTAAGCCGGAAGAGATAATCCCGAGTATCCAAGACCGCATATTTTATCTCTCGTCCAATCTCTGACTCAATCACAGAGACAATATTCTCAATTGTGACTCGTCTGAGATCATCCCCCACTACCAAGATATCGGCACGTGTCCCTCCGTCTTGGACGAAGAGACCAGAGAGAACCACCATTTTTACCTTACCACAATTTTTAAAGCGATCAGCTAAGTCCTCCCGCCCAGCTAAAAAATCAGCATTGAAGATTGAACGTAAGTGTTCGACAAAAAAGAAATCAGGGTTAAGTTGCCAGACATTATTTTTGGCAGGAGACTTCTTCTTTTTACTCTTCTTATTATCGGTGGGAACATTGGCTAATTTTTTGACAACAATAAAACCGATTTCTTCTAGTAAGTTAATCTCTCGCTTGGCCGCTCCAATACTAATTTTGGTCCGTTTAGTAACATCGGCCAAAGAAAAAAACAAATTAGAATTAAACAAGAAGAGGCGCATCAATTTAGCCTTCTCTTTGCTCCCGAACAATTTAGGTAAAATTTCCATACCCCTTTAAACTATCAAGCTTTGGCCTATCAGTCAAACACAAGAAAACCCCTCCAAAAAATAAGGGGTTTTCTTGTGTTGTTTAGCTGAACAATACGAGTTCTTTTATTTAACTTCAACCGTACCACCAGCGGCCTCCACGGCAGACTTGAGTTCATCAGCTTCGTCCTTCTTGGCGTCAGCTTTAAGAACGGATGGCGCGGCATCAACAAGATCCTTCGCCTCTTTCAAGCCGAGACCA
>DAOTDH010000082.1:0-2654 GCA_035453545.1 Minisyncoccota bacterium | reverse complement strand
AGAATAAATTTCATAAAAACGATACTAATCCACAAATAGATGCGAATGATACGAATAAAAAAGCTCATCAGAGCTCCCCTATTCCACAGGGTAAATACTACCAGAATGCCATCTAAAGTCAACATTTACCGCCCCCCTCCCCGCCAAGACCTCAGGCCCCCCGAGGTCTGGACGGTTTTAGGCCATTACGTGATATTGACTTATCTCTCTCTTTGTGATATGGTTCGAGTTAGATATTGAAAATGATTTATCTGTGGTTTGTTGCCATGGATGGTCTCTGTAGTTTTGAAAACAAGAAAGAGAGGAAATGTTATGCAATTTACTACCTTTGTTTGGGCCATT
This sequence comes from Minisyncoccota bacterium, assembly GCA_035453545.1. Classification (GTDB taxonomy): domain Bacteria; phylum Patescibacteriota; class Minisyncoccia; order Phycocordibacterales; family XYD1-FULL-46-19; genus CAIPHT01. The sequence continues at coordinate 2,312 of DAOTDH010000082.1, read as the reverse complement.
GCGGTCTTATGCTTATTGTTTTTTGTTGGCAAGGTTGTCTTGCGAATCTACGAATGGTGGGTTATTTCTGCCTCTAGGGGGATGCCTTGTTGCTCAATTGGTACCCAAGAGGGAATCACGGACAGTACTCTAAGTGTGATTAACCTAAAACGTTTGAAGAAATCAAAAGATCCAAGTTTTAGGAAACTTCGATGGTTTCGAGCTGCTGATAGGGAATTGAGAGTTCCTTATCCTGGAGCCTTGTATGAGGTTAATGATCACTGTCGTCGAACTTTCTTCAGTAGAGACTTCTATCTCGTTGGGTTTGAAGATTACAGCTCGCAGATCTGGCTGTTGCTCACTGGAATTACAGCAAGAGGCGAGATAACAATGGAGGAAATCGCGATTCTTCGGGGGTGGAACGAGAATGTGTATGAAGATCCCTCTTGTCCGGAAAGTCGAAGATACTCCATTCGTACTTTCGTAGAGGGGGAGGAAATTTCTCTCGAGTTTGACAGCCACCTTCAATTAGTCGGTGGTTAACCTTGCCCCTTATTTATTAGTAGCCCTGGAATCGCGGAAACGCGTGCCCAGGGCTAATTTTGTTTCTGATAGAGAAATAAAATTAGCCTTTGACCATAAGAGAACACCATTAACAATGGCACGATAATAAGTTTATAGTTGAAGAAGGTCCCCAACATTGAAAGGAAGGTAAGATGATAATAAAGATAGTATTGGGATGGTTAGCGATCGGACTAGCTTTCCTCGCCTTCGACCTTATCATGAGCGAGGTGCGTAGGTTACCGAAAAGCGAGCGCCTCAGCAAAAAGGAATTGGCCCTCATGGTTATTATTGGACCGATCAATTTTACCCTTCTTGCCCAGGCAATATTCAATCCGTGCCCACCAGAAAAGCCTGGGCCATGAGAGCACCCCCCCCGCTGAGCGCAAACGGAGAAAACCCGCTTGCCGCCAGCGGGTTTTTCTTTTGCAAAAAAGCGAGACTTCTTCTGTTAAACAATCTCGCGTAGCTACGGCCAGCTGGTTTTTGCCATCCTTTGTTCGAAGAACTATGGCAAAATGGCCGTCGCGGAGCGTAAGAAAACCCCTCGCTGGAGGGACACAAAAGCCCCCGCCAGACCTCGGGCTCACTTGAGGTCTGGCGGGGGCAGTGTGAAACAAGTCGAGCGACTTTACATCATTTTTACATCAATGTTTACCCCACTGGGCAAACTGAGATTTGTGAGACTCTCAATTAGCTTGGGAGAAGGATTAGAGATATCAATCAAACGTTTATGGACGCGCATCTCGAACTGCTCGCGAGAGTTCTTGTCGATGAAGGAGCTACGATTGACCGTATACTTCTTGAACTCAGTCGGCAGAGGAATCGGCCCTTCAATCTTGCCATCATAACGGACGGCGGTATCGACAATCTGCTTCACGCTAGCATCAAGCACTTTGTGCTCGTAAGCTGAGACGCGAATACGCAACTTGGCCAATTCCTTAACCTCTTCCTTCTTTGCCTTGGCTGGCTTCTTGGCTTTAGTTTTTGTTTCCATAATTTTGTAAGGTGCTTGATCGATTAAAGTATAATCCTAAGCAATGATTTTGTTAACAGCACCAGCACCAACAGTCTTACCTCCCTCACGGATAGCAAAGCGTTGCTTATCTTCCAAAGCGACCGGAGCAATTAATTTTACAGTAATACTAATAGTGTCACCAGGCATAACCATCTTCACATCCTCTGGCAAGATAACCTCACCAGTTACATCAGTAGTACGGATATAGAATTGTGGTTTGTAGCCAGCGAAGAATGGGGTGTGACGACCACCTTCCTCTTTGGTTAAGATATAAACTTCAGCAGTAAATTCGGTATGAGGAGTAATAGAGCCAACTTTGGCCAAGACTTGACCACGGGTAACATCCTCTTTCTTCAGACCGCGCAAGAGGATACCAGCGTTATCACCAGCCATACCCTCGTCGAGTTGCTTGTTGAACATCTCAATACCGGTAATGGTGGTTTTAACAGTTGGTTTAAGACCAACAATCTCGGCATCTTCACCGACCTTCACCACACCGCGCTCGATACGGCCAGTGACAACAGTGCCACGACCTTCAATTGAGAAAATATCTTCAATCGGCATCAAGAAAGGTTTATCAACTTCACGAACCGGATCAGGAATATAGTCATCCATGGCTTGGACCAATTCCATGATCTTCTTAGCCCACTCGTCATCAAGACTCTTGGCATCAAGGGCCTTAAGAGCCGAACCACGAATAACAGGGGCATTGGCACCATCGAACTCTTGCTTGGTGAGCAATTCACGAACTTCC
>DAOTDH010000081.1:0-2738 GCA_035453545.1 Minisyncoccota bacterium | reverse complement strand
AACAAAAAGACTCAACAGGGCTGATTTTGTTTTAATGCGGAGGGGGAGGGATTCGAACCCTCGAAGGGATTTTAACCCCTTACCTCGTTAGCAGTGAGGCGCACTAGACCAACTATGCGACCCCTCCATTTACTAAATACTAACCCCTAGACTTTATCACAAATTAACGCCTCTGACAATTGAGAGCTTCGCCTATATTATGCTAAAATTGCCTTAATTAAAATGTTTTACAAGACTTTTAATAATTCGATTACGTAAACAACACTATCAATGTCGATTTTTGAAGCCTTAATGATTATCTGCTTCGGGCTGTCGTGGCCTTTTTCTATCTGGAAGGCTTACCATACTCACCAGAATGGGAGTAAGAGTGTTCTCTTCCTCTGGTTAATTTGGTTGGGTTACTTTGCTGGTATTATTCATAAAATCTTCTACAATTACGACTTGGTTATATTACTTTATATCCTAAACAGCCTTATGGTCTCTATCGACATCGCCCTCTTCTACCGAAACGGCAAAGAAGAGAAGAATGCTGTTAGCAAATAATTATGCTAAAATTGAACTATTATAGGGTTAACCTGCCCCGCTTAAGTGTGGGCTAAAAAATAAATATGACTAAGAAAAAAATTTATATTGGTCTCGTTATTATCTTAATTATCGTTGCTTTGGCTTTATTGTTCTCAGGCAAAATCGCTAATCAGAAAGGACCAGAGCAAGAAGATACAACACCCATCACCACAAACATCCCCGATAACATGGCAATAAGTGACGAAATCGGAGGCTAAGAAAAATCCGGAAATATTTTATATGCCTTGGTTCTCGACATTCTTCCGTCCTAACCCCATCCAACAAAAAGCTTTGGAGCGTCTTGGCCTTGATAGTGTCGAGAAAATTTTGCGCTATTTCCCAACTCGTTATGATGAACCGGGATCGCAAAAAAATATTAAGGATCTTATTGCTGGCGAAGAAGTAACAATCTACGGACGAGTACTCTCGAGCAAAACCAGCAAAGCCTTCCGCAAGAAGATCCCCATGGGCGAAGCAATGATCGAAGATGAGACTGGCAAGATTAAGGCGATCTGGTTCCATCAAGCTTATATGGCCAAGAAGGTTGAGGAAGGGCAACTCGCCGGCTTCCGCGGGAAAGTAGCAGAGAGAAATGGTGCCCTGTATCTGACAAACCCTGAAGTTATTGAGAAAACAAACCTACCTAATAGCAAAGAGACTCTTTTCTACGACAATAATAACAAAGATTATCTCATCCCTATCTATCCTGAGACCAAAGGTTTAAGTTCGGGCTGGTTTTATTATCATATCAAAAAATTAATCTCACTCGGCGAGCACGAGAAAATCGTTGACCCCTTGCCAAGCGAAATATTAAAAAAATATAATCTACCAACCCTCGCCACCGCTCTCGTCTGGATTCACTCTCCCAAGAACAGTGCCGATGCCACGGCCGCTCGCAAACGTTTTGCTTTCGAAGAAGTTTTCTTCCTCCAACTCACCCGCCTCCGTGATAAAAAAATTTACCAGAGCAACCCCTCGTACAGCTTCCAAGTTAGCCCATCAGAAATTGATAAGTTTATCAAGAGATTTCCCTTCAAACCAACGGGGGCTCAGAGTAAAGCGATTGAACAAATTCTCGCCGACTTTCATAAAGATCAGCCCATGGTGCGTCTATTGGAGGGAGATGTTGGTTCAGGTAAGACAATGGTCGCGGCCGTGACGGCTCTGGCCGCCGTACAGTCCGGATTAGAAGTGGCCTATCTCGCCCCGACAGAAATCTTAGCCCGCCAACATTTCGAATCTTTTATAAAATATTTCGAGCATCTTGGAGTACAAGTCGGACTCATTACTGGCAAAGAGTGTCGCAAGTTTCCCTCCAAAATCAGTCCCAAAGAAACAACCCATATCTCCAAACCAACATTGCTTAAATGGGTCGCGAATGGCGAGATCCCAATTGTCGTCGGCACCCATGCTTTAATCCAAAAACAAGTAAAGTTTCGCGATCTCGCTTATGTGATTATCGACGAACAACACCGCTTTGGTGTAATGCAACGTGCTAAGTTAGTGAGAAAACAAAATGATCAACCCCGCCAAAGCGGGGCAAGCCCTCTACCCCACCTCCTCTCCATGACCGCCACCCCTATCCCCAGAACGCTCGCTCTCACAGTTTACGGCGATCTTGATTTAACTTTGCTCGACGAGATGCCGACCGGACGCTTGCCTGTTATCACCGAAATTATCCCACCCGATAAACGTGAAGAATCTTATGCTCGCGTGCGGGCCGAACTAAAAAAAGGCCGACAAGTCTATGTTATCTGTCCGAGAATTTCTGAACCCGACCCCGACAAAGAGCGAGCCTTACAACTCAAATCAGCTAAAGCTGAAGCTAAACGCTTGCAAGAAAAAGTTTTTCCTGAATACACCGTCGATGTGATGCATAGCAAGTTGAACCCGAGTGATAAAGAAGAGACGATGAAACAATTTTCTGAAGGCAAGATTGATATCTTAGTCTCAACTTCTGTCATTGAGGTTGGAGTCAACGTCCCTAATGCCACCGTTATCCTAATCGAAGGTGCTGAACGCTTCGGTCTCGCCCAACTCCACCAATTGCGTGGGAGGGTCTTACGTTCCAACCATCAGGCCTATTGTTTTGTCTTCTCGGAGACCAAAACCGCTAAATCTCTTGCCCGACTCAAGGCTCTCGTCACCGCCAAAAATGGTTTCGAACTCGCCGA
>DAOTDH010000080.1:0-2754 GCA_035453545.1 Minisyncoccota bacterium | reverse complement strand
AATCAAAATTAACTCGGCCCTGCGGACTTGCGGATACGACCTGATCAATATGCTTCATGATCTCGGTGTCGAAGTGATGGCCGACTTGAAGTTAAATGATATATCCAACACCATGGCGACCGATGCTGAGATTCTCACCGAATTCAAACCGAAACTACTGACAGTGATGTGCAGTACCGGTATCGAAGGTATGAGCCAAGTTCAGAAAACCCTCGACGGGATAACCGAAGTCCTTGGCGTAACAGTGCTAACCAGTTTGGATAGAGGATCATGTCAAGACATTTATGGTTGCCCCCCAGCCGAGGGGGTCATCCGCTTTGCCCAGATGGCCAAGGTAGCCAAGCTTGGCGGGCTTGTCTTATCGGGTCAGGAAGTCGCTATCGTCAAGGATCAGAGGGGTTTGAAAAACCTATCCCTCAACGTCCCTGGTATTCGCCCCACTTGGTCAATCATCTCTGGAGATGACCAGAAACGGATAATGACCCCAAAGGAAGCGATATTGGCAGGAGCTAATCGTATTGTTGTCGGCCGACCGATCCTCACCGCTGGCCCTAACGAAGGCTTCTTTCCTGACAGTCCGCTTGAAGCCGTGAAGTGGACACTGGCCGAGATCGAAGAGGCGCTGGCGAGCATGACCACAACTTAATCCTTCTTACTTCCCCACCCCGCAGGAGATTTTTTCTCTCCTACGGGGTTTTGTTTTTTAATCCTTGCCTAAATACCCAAATTATGGCAGAAATGGGGGTGGAATAATTGTGTGAACGTTGTTGTTTGGAAAAAAGAACCCTTAACCCCTTAAAAGGAGTAGTTTTATGCCGGAAATCACTGTTGTTGTTGAAGAACCTATTCTCGTCATCCTGATCAGTTTATCTGATGGTGTTACCGAAGGCCGTTATGAAGCAGTTGAAGACTTGGTGGAAGGATTTGTGTCTCTTAAAAAGGAGCACCCCGACCGTCAATTCCAATTGCTCCCCGAATCTTACAGAACAGTTGGAGGAGAAAATCCCGCACTGGTGTCCTTGATGGCTGTTAGCTTCTAATCGTAACTTATTCAAGAAAGAAGGTGATTTTATGGAAGAGGATCCTTACAAAAAAGAAGAGGGAAACATTTTGTCCAGAGAGAAAAAAGATGCCATCGCAGAAAAAAACTACGTATATGGCGAATTCTGCCTTCTCTTCTTTCTTTTGCTTCTGTTTTATATTCTTTTGTACTAACAGCAAAAAATATAACAAAAAAAGTTCAATCCCCGCCTATGACGACAGCAAACCCGCTGTCAGTACGAGGCGGGTTTGTTGTTTATAATAAAAATAAAAAAGTTGACAATTTGTATTAAAAGTCTATGATATAAATATAACTATGAAAGAGACCCTTATGTAGATACGTCTGCATCGGGGGCTTTTTCTTTTAGGGCTAAATTTGGGCCGATTTTTTAGAAAACTTGTGGTAGTGATCGTTAAGAAAAGTAATTTCGGTATTTTTATTTCTTAACAAAATTGAGCACTTATTTTCATTAGGAGAAATAACTCGATCGAGGACAGAATTATTACTTAAAAATTCCACAAGACAACCGAAATCGCCATCACCAGAGATCAGGAGACATTTAGCGAAGGCTTTAGTGTAAAAATCAGAAACAGTTTTTAATACTAATTCGGCATCACAATTACCTTTGATAACCCCTCCGACCGAAACAGTTTGTTTGAAAATTAAAATAAAACCACATTCTTGAAGGTGCTCATAAAATTTAGTCCTTGCTGGAACAAGGCCGATAAAAAGATAAATATTGGTCGCGTTATATTTCTGTCGAAGCCAGCCGTAAAACTTTCTATAATCAATCTCGAAACCAAGTTCTCTGGCTCCACGATACAAGTTATTACCATCGATATAAATATTAATTTTGATCACAAGGTTATTTTAACATGATTTTATCAATCTGACCTGCTTGCCTAAATACTCCAACTATGGCAGAAATGGAGGTGGAATAATTAGTGTGTTGTTTGGAAATTGAAACTTTAACACCTTAAAATAAGGTAGAAAGAGGAGAGTATTATGCCACTCACGATAATAGAATTGATGAAAAGAGGAACCAATATCAGTCCTCATCCAAGTAGGAAAGATCATTTTCTTATGGACCCAGTAGAGGTCACTTCCCTGAAAAAATACGACACGCCGTTTGGTGATATTGAACCAATGAAAAAGCTTCATATTAACGGATTCTGTGAAGGAACCCAAAAAGTCCGTGTTGAAGAAAGATTTTGGTGGGCCCCAATTGAAATCTTTGAAATTGTAGACTAACCGTAGGCCGTTGTGCCTAACAAAAAGGAGATTTTATCATGAAGGATTCATTTACTGGGAGAGATATAAAACCTTCCCAAGTTGTCGTAGCTATTTGCGATAGCAAAGACACAATGACTCTTGGGAAAGTTTTGGAAGTTATTGATGGGGAGATTGTTAAAGTCCTTTCTTATGGAGGAGATGTACTGTCTTTTATAAAAGGTGATTGGATTGTGATATTAGTTGAGGATATAGGAGAACAACAAGTTTCAGATGTTTTCTCTCCTGCTATCGCGGAAGCGATGACAAATAATATCCTTGTTATCAGTAATATACATCGCAGTCTCTCCAAAGGACTAAACAATCTTAGCTCTGAAACAAGACAAGCAGTCCTTGAAACTATGCGCTTTTAATCTTTTAATCTAGAACAATCATGCCCCACAACAACTTCGTTTGTTCGTGGGGCTTTTTTATTTTAAATC
>DAOTDH010000079.1:0-2773 GCA_035453545.1 Minisyncoccota bacterium | reverse complement strand
TGGTTCATACAGCGAGTATCTTGAACGAAAGGCGAAAGATCGAAGTCGACAAAAAGAACAATACCGTCAACAACAAGAAGAGATTGGGCGACTCACCGAACAAGCTAAGGAGAAAAAAGCTTCCGCTCTGCGTGGGTCAAGTTGGAAAGGAAGTGATAGTGACAAGTATCTACGCGGATTTAAGCGTGACCGAGCGTCAAAGTCAGGCAAAGTGGCCAAAGTTCTTGAGAAGCGAATTGAGCAAATGGATAAGGTTGAACGAGTTATTGATCGTGAACCCCTCTCTATTTCACTCGAAGCTCACAGTAACGGTAGCCCAATGGATATCTCGCTTGACCAAGTGACTACGGGTTATCCTGGCCAGTTCGAAATAGGACCAATCGATTTGACCATAAGCTATGGCGATCGAGTTGGTTTTCTCGGACTAAATGGTAGTGGCAAATCAACTATTCTCAAGACGATCACTGGAAAACTCGCTCCTATATCTGGCCAAGTCTCAATTGGTTCTGGTCTTAAAATTGGAAACATGATGCAAGAGCACGAGACGCTTCCTCGTGAAGAAACCCTACTTGCCTTCATTAAAGAGAGGACAGGTCGAATCGACCAAGAAATTTTCGCAACGCTAGTGAAGTTCGGCTTTACCGAAAAAGACATCAGGGGTAAGATCTCCGAGATTAGCCCAGGGGGACGAGCTCGATTATTGCTCAGTTTTTTTTCTTTGCTGTCAGTCAACGCCTTAGTGCTTGATGAACCGACAAACCATCTTGACGACGAAGCCGTCGATGCACTTGAAGAAGTCTTGAGTAGTTACCGTGGGACTATAATCTTAGTCTCTCACGATCGCGACTTTCTTGAGAAAGCTAATATCGATTTTGCTTATCTTGTCACTAATGGTCAATTAACCAAGGTTGACGACTTCCACGAGTATATCGCTCTGGCCGAACAAAAGGCACGCAAATTGCTTAGAACTATCTAATTTTGGGCTTGTAGGAATTCATTCCGACAAGCCCTTTATTTATTTAAAAAATTAAAAAACTAAATTTATTAATTACTTCTTCTCAATCTTCTCCTGCAAATACCATTGGAAATAGCCTTTATACTTTTTCTGACCTTTTACTCTAAACCTTTTATTGTTATAATATTTTCATGAATGAAAATCTAGTTACAAATATTGGACATTGTTTGACATCAGCTTCTGATCTTGTTAATGGACACATGAGTCTAATCTATTATTCTCATATACCCACAGCAATAATTACTCTGCTAATGGGATTTTTTGTTTTGAAAGCGGGGAAGAATAGCCTAGCTTCCAAGATTTTATTTGCTTTCTGCCTCACATTTTCCCTTTGGGTCTTATCCAATATGATAGCCTGGATTGGAACAAGTAGTGTCTGGATTATGTTCTTCTGGTCAATATTAACTTTATTCGATATCATCTTTTATATTTTAGGTCTCTATTTCTTCTATGTCTTTGTTGATAATAAAGATATTAGCTTAAGACTTAAATTAATCTTCGCAGTAATACTTTCTCCTTTTCTTATACTAATGCCGACAGCTATTAATCTACCGGGATTTGATTACACTTATTGTTACGCAGTCGATACATCATTTTTAGGCTATGTCTTTTACGCCAAAATATTAATCGCGAGTTGGCTAGCCATATTAGCAGTTTATAAATACTCCAAAGCAAAAAGTAGCGAGGACAGACTTCGTATTATCATCTTATCGCTTGGGTTAGGCCTCTTCTTGTTCTCCTTCTTTATTACTGGCTACATTGCCGATACTTACTTAAGGTACGACGTAGAATTATACGGTCTCTACTTCATGACAATTTTCATGGGGATTCTAGCTTATCTTATTGTCCGGTTCAAAGCTTTCAACATCAAGCTCCTTGGAGTCCAAGCTCTAATCTATGCTTTAATTATCTTAATTGGCTCCCAATTCTTCTTTATCCAAGCCCCTATCAATTTAATCCTAACGGGGATAACCCTTCTCTTGTCTATTGTCTTCGGGGGATTCTTAATCCTTAGTGTCCAGAAGGAAGTAAAACAGCGCGAAGAGATTGAGCGCTTGGCTGATAGCTTAGCCAAGTCTAACGACCACTTATATATCGCCAACGAGAAACTAAAGGAGCTTGACCGCCAGAAAACCGAGTTCGTCTCCATCGCCTCGCACCAACTAAGGAGCCCACTGACCGCTATTAAGGGTTACTCGTCGATGCTCCTTGAAGGTTCCTTCGGCCCAGTCGAGGACAAGGCTCGTGGAGCTATTGATCGCATTTTCGAGTCTAGTCAGAAATTAGTCAATGTTATTGAAGATTTCTTAAATATTACCCGCATTGAACTGGGTCGAATGAAATATGAGGTGTCTGTTTTCGATCTTGGTAAACTAGCCGAGACGGTTATAACTGATCAGAAACCTAATGTTGAGAAAAAAGGTTTGACCATTAGTCTGGAGTCAGGCTCCGACGATTACCAAATCTCCGCCGATAGTGGCAAAGTCACGCAAGTTCTCTCTAACCTGATTGACAATAGTATCAAATATACACCGGCCCGAACTGGGGGCCAGAGCGGGCCAGCTGGCTGGATTAAGATAAAACTAGAAAATGCCCCAGCAAGCAATAAGCTGACAAGTGGTAAAAGTAGTAAAAAAGAAGTGGTACGTCTTACAATTGCCGACAGCGGAGTAGGAATTGAGCCGGCCACCCTTGAGAAACTCTTCAACAAATTTGTCCGAGCCGATGACGCTGGTAAAACCAACATTACCGGCACCG
>DAOTDH010000078.1:0-2818 GCA_035453545.1 Minisyncoccota bacterium | reverse complement strand
TCTCGTCAGCAATAATATTCTTGATCTCTTTAACCAGATATTCCTCACCAGCTTCATTGTTTCCAGCTGTGACCACCACCACTGGCTCTGATTCCACTTCGCCAGCTGAACTTAGGCGAATACGTAAATTGGTATGTTCCCCAGCTTCATAATTATTCTCAATCATACCAAACGAGGCGTCCAAAATATTTTGGCCCGAACGATAATTATCGGTTAAACTCACAATCTTCATTGTTGGCCAGATCTTTTGAAACTCTAAAAAGTTATTGACCGAAGCTCCCTGGAAACGATAGACAGCCTGCTTCTCATCTCCCACAACAAAGAGGTTAGGCTCCTCGTAAAAATCAGCCAATTTCCTAATTAAAAGATTCTGCGAGTTGTTCGTGTCCTGATGCTCATCAACAAGAATATAGAGATATTTTTCCTGCAGGAGACGAAGTAACAGATCATCTCTATCCAAAGCTTCTATCAATTCAAAAATTAAATCATCGAAGTCTGTCTTGCGGTCAGCTCGTTTCTTCTCTTCATATTCCTCATAAACCTGCGCGAAGAGAATCGTCTTCTCTAATTTCTCAATCTGTTTTTCTACAACAGCTTTAATCTTACCCTTGGTTGCTCCCCGCGAAGAGATAGAAGCAGGATCATTTTTCAATCTCTCAATCTCCCTCTCGGCATCTTGTCTAACAATATCTGGTGTCCAAGCTTCCTTACGGCAATTGCTAATACTTCTAACAATCTCGTTTAGATAAAGATCGGGTTCACCCAGAGGGCGTAGTTTAGCAAATTTTTTCTGACACAATATGTTACGGAGCAAACTCTCTTCCTCCACTTCACTTAATTGCTGAGCTCGAGCCAAATGAGGAAAATGATCAGAATATTCGTCAATAATAGTCTTAGCAAAACCGTGATAAGTAGAGATATTAACCTCATCAGCCCGCGAACCAATCAGAGAGCGTAAACGCATCTTCATCGCCTTCTGCCCTGCTTCAGTAAAAGTCAGAGCCAGAATTCCCGAAGGAGGTGTATCCGTCTCCTTCAAGATGTTAGCAATACGCAAAGTCAAGATTTGGGTTTTACCCGTTCCCGGACCAGCAATAACCATCACCGGCCCCTCAATAGTATCCACCGCCTCCTTCTGGGCCTTATTTAGCCGTTTATAAGCTTCCTCAAATTCTTTGGTAATCATTGTTAGAGATTATAACAGATCCCCCCGCCCTCGCCAGACCTCAAGTGAGCCTGCCTGCGCAGGCAGGCCCGAGGTCTGGCGGGTTTATTTTTTTGTGTTATTATATTGTTATTATGTTACATCAACAAATCAAAGATGAAATAAAAAAGGCCATGCTCGCTAAGGAGGCTGAGCGTTTATCAGCCTTACGCAATATCTCCGCCGCTTTTACCAGCGAGGTCATGGCCAAGGGCAAGAAGCCCGACGAGCTCATCGATGACGATGGCGCCCTCACCGTGCTCAAGCGTCTAGCCAAACAACGCAAAGAATCGATCGAGCAATTCACCATTGGCAATCGTCCTGAGAAAGCCGAGGAAGAAAAGAAAGAACTCGCCATTGTCGAGAGCTTCCTACCCGCCCAAATGTCGCGCGAAGATATTGTCAGAATTGCCGAAGCCAAAAAAACCGAACTCGGCATCACCGATAAAACCAAAATGGGCATGCTCATTGGCGCTGTCTCTAAAGAGACCAAAGGCGCCGCCGACGGTGCCGTAATTAAAGAAATCGTCGAGAGTTTGTTTGTTTAAAAATTTTCTAAAACAAAGAAGCCCCACATGTGAAGCGCGGGGCTTCTGATGTGGAGCAATACTAGAACTTAACTTCGGAAGCCTTTATAAAAGGTTCCAGTCTTTCTACGAGGCTAGGGAAGGTGCGGACAAACAACTCCAACAACTTGGGAAGTTGACTATAGACCAACTCCACGTACTTGGGGTTCGTCCACTGGCCTTCAAAGAAATAGACCACCCGATTACAATCAAAAACAAACCGCACCCCGAGACAACCTTCATCATTCCGAGCTAAAATATTCCAGAAACACTGTTTCCCTTCAACCTCAACCACTTCGCTAGCAATCTGTGGAGGGGCGTCATTCTCGAGGAATAACCTCCTCTGGTGGGGATCAACCATACCAATCAGCATACTGATAATCTGACTGATTTCGACCCTCATCCGGTCAATGTTCCGGGACCCTTGCAGAATTGACTGCACCGTAGCCATATCAATGTCCATATCGATCCTTTCTGCCTATCTCTAGGCACCCTCTCGGGCTTGGTTATGGGTATCTCTACCCTGTTTTATCTCCTTTTATTATACACCTAAATAGCCCAATCTGTCAAGCTCTGGCGATTAGGGGTTTAATACTTCCCGAAAATTTTTTTGGGGTCTTCTTGGTCGATGATAATTCGCTTGAGATTAGAGAGAATGGGAAAATCTTTAAGATTCTTTTTCTTGAGACGATCAAGAAGAGAGGCGAGAGAAACCAGACCCTCACTTTTTTGGGCAGTTTGACCCATTCGGCCGAGTTCTAAACCCACCTGATGATTAAGAGAATTAGGATCGAAGCAAGTGGTGACGAAATCTCCTAAGAGAGGCGCCTTAAACCAAGTTTCTTTCTTCCCACCGAGAATTTTTAGCAAACGCAGAATTTCTTCATTCGATTGACCGAGCAATATTCCCCTCTCATTAACCGTCCAACCCAGACCCTCAGTAATACCAACTCCCAAGGCATAAATATTCTTCAGCACTCCAGCCCAAGCCACCCCTTTGAGATCAAGAGAGGTCACCGCCAAGATATTCGTCCCAGTAAATAAATCG
>DAOTDH010000077.1:0-2872 GCA_035453545.1 Minisyncoccota bacterium | reverse complement strand
GATCAAGGGATTATCTTCTGGCTTCTGGGGACAATCTCTCTGGTCTTACTCGCCGTCAATGCTTACGTCGTCCTCGGCGCTCAAGGCCTTGTCCCTGAAGGAAAAGATTTGGCCATTTTGCAAGCTCAAATTTTTGGTAACCAGTGGGGTATCGCGGGATCCAAAATTTATCTAATGATGACCTACCTCATGCTCTTCTCGGTGATGTGGACCATCATCGACGCTCTGACTCGCATCATCACCGATATTATCCATACCAATGCTCGCGCCGGTAAATTGCAAAAAAAATTCCGCTGGTTGGAGCGGGTCTCAATTCATCACTTGTATTATTTTATTGTTGTCACTGTCGTCTTTATCCAAGCAATATTAATCCCCTTCAATCAACCCCTTGGTTTCTTAGTCGTCAGTTCAGTTTTAGGCGGTCTCTCTATGGCCATCTACACTCCCCTCCTTCTCTTCCTCAATAATTGGCGTCTACCTCGCGAATTGCGACCTGGCTTTATCACCAATATTTTCTTAGTTGGCGCTTCGGCCTTCTATATCTACTTCGCGATCATAGTGATCAACCAAAATTTCTTTAGCTAGTCACCTAGAACAAACTAACGGCACCAAGAGTCATAACCGTCACAATAAAACCAGCCAAGACCGCCCCTAAACTAATAAAGAGAAGGGCTCTTTTTTTAGGAATACCGAAGAGGAAAGTGGCAACCGAACCCGTCCAGACACCGGTCATGGGTAGAGGGATAGCGACGAAGAAAAGCAAAGCTAACTCCCCTAGTCGTTCGTAACGACCGGAAAACTTGTGCCTGGTTCGAGCAAAGAGCCAATCGAAGAATTTTTCTGTTACGGGAATTGTTCTAATCAGAAAACCTGAGACTGGGCCGAGAAGCCACAACAAGACAACCGCTGGGATAAGATTACCCAACACGGCGAGCAAGAAAGTTTTAATAACACCAAAATGATAAACCCCAATAGCGAGCGGGATAGCTCCGCGCAATTCTGAGATCGGTGAAGCCGCCACAAAAATTGTGATAAGTTCGGCTGGGATGAAATTAAATAAATTCATATCAAAAGTATACCTTCAAGTCTTAATTCCGCCAAGAATAAATAAACCCCGGGGAAAAGTATCCCAGGGGCTTGAACGATCTCAGTTTAGCCTTCTTTTAGGAGGCTAGACTTCTTCTTCCTGAATACCCTTTTGTAGAAGAGCACGAAAAGAAACAAAGAGGGTAAAAGTGACAACGAAGACTAGGGCGACCAATGCCGTTATCAGAAATAACGGATACGACACCATCGCGACGTTACTCATTGTCACTTCGAGGTCGAAGACGAACATCAACCAAGCAGTAAAGAGAGCAACAAGGCCAACAAGGCAAGTGACAAAAATCAGACGGAACAGCATAACTTTACCATTTCGGTAATTTTCAACAACAAAATTCTAACAACACAAAATCCTTCTGGCTTTATTTCTAGCACATAATTACTACTTAGTCTAGTCGGGCTGCCGAGAATTGAACTCGGGTCACACGCACCCCATGCGTGCATACTACCGCTGTACTACAGCCCGTAACTTTTTATTTTACCAACCAAGACTGAAGTTTCGACTTGGTGCTGTCGGGGCACTGGGATTCGAACCCAGAATCTTACGAACCCGAATCGTAAATGTTACCGTTACACTATGCCCCGTTAATTACAAGTAATTTAACACCTCCTGTGATAATTCTTCAAGCCGTTCCTGATCATCCATAAGTTCAACGGGAACTTGCCAATAATTCATCTGGATAGTCTTACCGTCTGTCTTCTTATAATTAAATTTGGTCCAACCAAAAGAGGCTAGTTTGCTAGCCATCTCCCCTTTTGCCTTTAGATAGAGCTGATTACCAATAATCGCCGCAAAGGGTACTCCGGCCGAATAGATACACCAACCGCTCATCATCGGGCGCGAAGATATATCGATAAGCCTATTCATGAGATCATAGACAACGAAGTCATGATATGAAATATCTTTCTTCATAATCAAAAGCGTGATTTAGGAAACTCTGTCGGGGCGCCGGGATTCGAACCCGGAGTCGCTCGCTCCCAAAGCGAGAATGTTAGCCGTTACACTACGCCCCGTATACAACAGAAATATAGTAGCATGTCTCCGCCTCTTAGCCAAGAAAAATAATGAGAAATCAGAAAATATCTTCTAGGTGTTCTATTTTGATAAGTTTCATCTCCGGGCCGAGATAAACAGCAATAGAATCCACTTGCCACTCGGCCTCATCCCCTATTTTCTTCTCTAAGAGATATGTTTCAATGGCGCGTGACAATCGTTTTATTTTCCAAGGATGGATATTATCTTCTGGCTCGTAGTTATCGTCTCGCAAGGAGAGACCTCGACCCGCCTGCCGGACGGGCAGGACTCCTTGAGGACTCACCTCCCGAGTCACGGTCTTAACTTCAACAAAATATAGCCACTCCCCTTTCTTAGCGACAATGTCCAATTCGCCCCACGGCTTAAGGTAATTACGGTCAAGAATAGAAAAGCCTTTGTTTACAAGGTATTTTACAGCCTCATCCTCCCCTTTTTGGCCAATTATCTGCTTTTGGGTCTTATTTTTAGGCAAATGTTGCATATGGAACCTGTTTCTTAAGAAACATTATTGGTCGGGTCATAGAAACCCTTATTTATCAACGTATTTGCCATTTCTATGGGAATTTCTCTTAGTCTAAGGGATGTCTCTTATCCACTTTGTCCACTGAGTTATCCCCAGTTTTGTGATTTTTGACCTAAAGAGTAATGCTTTTTGCAAACATTAACTTTGCTTGCTCCTAGTGCGGGTAGGGAGAATCGGACTCCCGTCTCATCCTTGGCAAGGACGTGTTCTAC
>DAOTDH010000076.1:0-2892 GCA_035453545.1 Minisyncoccota bacterium | reverse complement strand
CGGAGAAAATTCGCACTTACAATTACCTCCAAGACCGCATTACTGATCACCGCATTAAGAAGAGTTGGCACGGCATGGAGCGAATACTCGCAGGAGAGATGGGTCCAATGATCGCCGATATTAAGGCTGGCCTCGCCAACCCCGACGAGACTAGTGTCTCCCCCAACGAAGAAGATTAAATTTATTAACATTTCTGACGATCGTCACTAACTGTAATAAATTTAAATCTCCCCACTATCCCCGCCAGACCTCAAGTGAGCCCGAGGTGTGGCGGGGGGGGAAAGCTAGTTTTAATAAAAAGGCAACGATTTGACATAGGACTAATTTGGATGTATAATTAAAGAAGATGTTGAAAAGTTGTGTTAGTTTTGGTTCGACCAAACAAAAAGGAGAAAAAGGTCATGTTAAAATGGATGATAAAGCAGTCGATGATTTTTGGGTTAGTGATTTCTTTGCCACGTTTTTTTTGGCCAGTGACTATTATATATGCCTTTGTCTGGGCGATTTTCATAATTGCCTTTGGCGTCTTGCTTGGCGTTGATTGTAGTAACGGGCTTGTAATCTTGCTCTCTGGCCTTGCGACCATAGCCTTCTTTCAAGTGATGGGTAGCATTCTTTTTTATTTGGTTGGGAAAGCATCATGAGGCCCAATAACGTATTATGCCTCGCGACCTTATTTGGGGCGTGAGGCATTTTTTTGGGCCTCATTTTATGCGAATTTAAAGGTCTTTGGTCTATGGCGCTTGCCGTTTTGGGGGATTTCTGTTAAACTCTTTTCTGTATGTCAATAGATATTAAAGAAATTTCCAAGGAAGACTTGGTCAAGAAAATGTTTGATTTGGGGGCTCATTTTGGCTATGCCCGTGAGAGTCGCCATGCCTCAACCAAGCCTTTTTTGTTTGGGCTAAAAAATAAGACTGTTATCATCGATTTGGAGAAAACTGCCGACAGTTTGGCAGAAGCTTGTGAGTTTGCTAAGTCTCTCGGTCTGGCCAAGAAGACTATTATCTTGGTTGGGACTAAGAAGGAGGCCAGTAATGTCATTAAGAATATCGCTGTTGAGTATGACTTGCCTTATGTTGGCGAACGCTGGATCGGTGGGACGATGACCAACTTCAAACAGATTCGTTCTCGGATTGATCGTCTTGTTGATCTTAAAGATCAGGAGACTAAGGGTGAGTTGTCTAAATATACTAAGAAGGAGCGTGGTGTTATTGCCAAGGAAGTCAAGGATCTAGAGCGTTACTTTGAGAGTCTTGTTACTCTTAATAAATTACCTGGCGCCATCTTTGTTGTTGATCCTAAGAAAGAGGCGATTGCTGTGGCTGAAGCCATTAAGGTAAAGGTGCCGGTTATTGCTCTTGCTAATTCTGATTGTAATATCGAGAACATTGCTTATCCTATTGTCGCTAATGATGCCCAGCTTAAAGTTATTGATTTCTTTGCTCGCGAGATTGCTCAGGCTCATAAGGATGGTCTTCGTGAGGGTGCTCAAAAAGAGACTGAGAAAGTTGCTGAGGCCTCAAGAGTTGTTGCTTAAAAAATTACAAACTTAGTTTAAAATATCATAAAAAATGGCCAATATTACGACCGATCAAATTAAAGAATTACGAGAGCGAACAGGTATCTCGATTGCCCAATGCAAAAAAGCTTTAGAAGATGCTGGTGGTGATATGGACAAGGCCCTCGGCTTCCTTAAAGAGGCTGGAGCCGCTATTGCTGAGAAGAAGTCTAGTCGTGAGCTCCGAGCTGGAGTTATTAGTGCTTATCTCCATAGTAATGGTCTGATGGGGTCTATGGTTCAATTACATTCAGAGACAGATTTTGTCGCCAAGAACCCTGAGTTTAAAACTTTGGCCGATGAAATCGCTATGCATGTTACGGCGATGAATCCTGCTGATATTGACGAATTACTGGCTCAACCTTATATTAAGGATCCTAGTTTAACAATCGGCGATCTAATTAAGAGTTACATCCAGAAGTTCGGGGAGAGAATTGAGATAATTCGTTTCTCTCGTTTTGCTACCAATTCTTAGTTTTTTAAAATATGGTCTATTACATTTTAGCGGTTCTTTCTTTGGTTTCGTTTATCGGGATGGCTTTTATTTTGATTGGGCGCGTTCGTCATAACCGCGAATTGGAGATAGATTATCGTAGTCTTGGTAATTATGGAGTGACGGGTTTGTTTGTTGATTATCTGGCCTTCAAGATTGTTCATTTCTTTCGAGGTGTCCTATTCAAGACTTATCTTTTTTCGGCCCACTTTATCAAGAATTGTATTTCTGTTACTCGCTATCTTATTGTTAAGATTGAGAGAAGATTCAAGCTAGCGGTGGCGAATATTCCCCGACCAGATGAGGTTCATAAGACCGACAAAATTTCCTTTTTCTTAAAAGAGATTAAAGATCACAAAGAGACCGTCATGGCTGAACTGAAGAGTGAAGCCGAAGAGGAGATTGAAAAATAAAATAACGCCGGTGTAGCTCAGTTGGTAGAGCGCCACTTTTGTAAAGTGGATGTCGTGGGTTCGATCCCTGCCACCGGCTCAGTTGGTACCCGCCCGAACGACTGAAATCGTTCAGTCGGGCGGGGAGCGCCACTTTTGTAAAGCGAAGGTCCGGGGTTCGAATACTCGTGCTGGCTCCAAAGATGTAGAAAGAGAACAAATCCCGCCAGAGCGTGAGCTCTGGCGGGATTGTTTGTTTTTGTTATAATCAGGAGGTGAAAGATAATAAAGAAAAGGGGCATTTGCATCCTTTAACCCAGGTAATTAATCAGGTTGTGAGAGCCTTCCATAGTTTGGGTTTTAGTGTGGCGGAAGGTCCAGAGATTGAGGACGAGTTCCATAATTTCGATGCTCTTAATGTACCGGCCGACCATCCTTCACGGGAT
>DAOTDH010000075.1:0-2902 GCA_035453545.1 Minisyncoccota bacterium | reverse complement strand
ATCGTGAATACATAAAACGCCAGTCAATTACCACTAAGGCTAAGGAAGTTGAGAAGAGATGCCCCGACCGAATAAAAAAACTTCCTCTTTACTCATCAGAAAAATTAAGACAATTGACTCCCATTCTAACCGAGCGCATCAATAATTACAGCGAACTTTCTGAAATGCTTGAGAGGGGAGACTTCGACTTCTTCTTTGTTAGCCCCAAACCAACGAAAGAGCTATTACGTGAAGGAACTTATCTTAACCAGACAATGAAATTAATAAAAAACATTCCAACGGAGAATTTTTCTGACCCCGAAGAAATCAAGAAGGCTCTTTGGGATTTTGCAACCGAGCAGGGGAGGGGCAAGGTTCTCTGGCCCTTGCGGGTCGCTCTCACCGGACAAGAAAAATCTCCCGATCCCTTCACTGTAGCTGGGGTCCTAGGCAAAGAAGAAACACTCCAAAGGCTCGCTTATGCACAAAAAATTTTACTTTAAATTCCTCATATTATTGACAATCTTAACCCTCTCAACTCTAAGTGGGACTTTGTGTTTAAGAGCGGCAACCACCGCTGAATTACAAAACAAGATAAGTAGTCAACAAGCCGAAATAGACAAACTTGATAAAGAGATTGCTAACTATCGCCTTCAAATAAGTAAGACGGGGACAGAAAAAGCTTCTCTTGGTAAAGAACTGGAAACCCTAGAACTTGCCCGTAAGAAACTCCAAGCTGATATCTCAGTCACCAAAAACAAAATATCTATCACTGATAGCAATATCCGAAACCTAAATCAGGATATCCGAACAACAACAGAAAAAATTATTGATAATAGGAAGGTCCTCGCCACTGCTCTTCGTCTAATAAACGATCAAGAAAAAGAGAGTCTCGTCGAAATTCTAACAGGAAGTCACAGTACTACCGAAGTCTGGGATAATCTCTCTCATTATCAGAGCCTCAACGAGCAAGCGGCTGATCTCATCAACACTCTAAATGGTAATAAAAGAGAATTAGAGATCAACAAGTCACAAAAAGAAACGGAAAAAAAGAATCTTAGCTCACTCGAAGAACGACTTACTGATCAACGTAAGATTACCGAGCAGACCCAACAAGAAAAAGATGCTCTTCTTGCCAAGACCAAGAGCAAGGAATCCGCTTACCAACAATTATTAGCCGATCGTCTTAAGAAAAAACAACAAATCGAAGCAGAGATCGCCAAAGCCGAGGCCGAGCTAAAATATATCCTAGACCCGAGCAGTCTACCCAAAACTGCCAAGGGAGCTCTCTCATGGCCAGTAGGCAAAGTGATTATCACTCAAGGTTTCGGCCAGACAGCCTTCTCGCAGAGTGCCCAAGGCCAATCTGTCTACAATGGCAAGGGACACAATGGCATTGACCTAGGTGGAGCTACTGGTGACAATATCTATACCGCTGAGAGTGGGCAAGTTGTCGGCGTTGGTGATACTGACCTGACCTGCAAAGGAGCTTCTTATGGCAAATGGATTCTTATTCGACACAACAATGGTCTTACTACCCTATACGCTCACTTATCTGCTATCAAGGTCTCTGAAGGCCAGACCGTAACAGTTGGCCAGACAATTGGCTACCTTGGTAGTACTGGTTACTCGACCGGGCCACACCTCCACTTCACAACTTACGCTTCAGGCGGGGTAGAGATTAGCTCTCTTAAGAGTAAGGTCCCAGGTTGTGGTACCTACCGCTTACCAATTGCTTCTTATAGCGCTTATCTTAATCCTTTAAATTATTTAGCTAAATGATATAATTGAGTAAGAGTATGAGAAAAAATAATCAACAAGCTGGGTTAGTTAAATTAATCATTTTAATTATCGTCGCCGTCTTAGTCCTTAGCTATTTTGGCATCAATATCCAGAAAATTGCCGAGTCTGACACCGGCCGAGCTAATTTTGCTTATGTTTGGGAAATCTGTCAGAGAATAGGTGGCTGGTTCCTTGATCTATACCAAAAGTACCTTGCTGATTATCTAAACCCAATCCTTAAGTACTTGACAATAAACGTTGTAAAATAAGGCTTTTTTAGACAAAAGGGGAGCCCAAAAAGGTCTTTTTAGCTTGACTTTTGGGGTCACTTATGCTACACTACATATATCCTACAGGTGTCAAGAGTAAGAGAAAAGTTTAAAAGTTTAAGTAGGATATCGTCGGAATTAACAAAAAAAGCTCGTTTTATTAGCTACTAATTATCAAAGCCGGTCCTAAGAAGGCTAGCAGGTAATCAGTAGTTTTAAATTGACTTATTTTACAAACCTTACAATTAGGCCTAGCTGGTCTTATAATAACAGCTTCGTCTACTGGTCCGTCCTTGGCCATTAATCCGATCTTCACCGATACGATTAATGCCCCAATCGCCGTGACCGAAACTTATAGTGTCGACCGCCCAGCAAGTGTTTCTAGTGGAAAGGTCTACGACAAGATCATTGAGACTAGTACTAAGTATGGTATTCATACCGACACAGCCCTCCGTATCGCTTACTGTGAGAGTCGTCTCAATCAGTACAATGCTGATGGTAGCGTCCTCCATGGTAAAGAGAATCCAGCTGATGCTGGGGTCTTCCAAATCAATGAGAAGTGGCACCTTAACCAGAGCCAAAATTTGGGCCTCGACATTCATACCACTGACGGCAATATTGAATATGCCATGTGGTTAATGAAAAAAGAGGGCAACAAGCACTGGAAGTGGAGCAAACCTTGTTGGGGCGAAGATGGTAAAGTAAAAAATGCTTAATTGCAAATAATAAAGAAAGCCGGGGACTAGAGCCCCGGTTTTCTTTTTATCTGGTTTGAAGGCGTTTTGTATTATAAATTATAAAAGATCATGTCGCAAAATCTATGTTGTGCGACATATACCATAGTTATCCACAGTTAGCTTTTTATCCCTCCC
>DAOTDH010000074.1:0-3002 GCA_035453545.1 Minisyncoccota bacterium | reverse complement strand
AGCTTCAGAAATTATCAAACATCGGATGTTCGATAATCACAACCCTCGCTTGGCTGAAACGCCCACCCTCCCCATTCCCCGCCAGACCTCGAGAGGCTGCCCAGAGGTGTGGCGGTTTTTTTAAATTGTTTGCGGGGGGCTTAATGGTATAATAGAGATTAGTAAATTTATTATTAAATTAATTATCAACTAAAATTTAAAAAATGAAAAAATACTTTATACTTCTAGTTCTCTTGTTGATTATTGTATCTATTTCACTTTATGTTCTGATCCAAAACAAGAAGCCACTCATAGAGCAAGCAGTTGACCAAGAACAGAATTCTGCTCCGAAGGAATTGCTGGTAGAGGAGGAAGTAGTTTCTTTAGATCTTGCTTCGGCGGAGAATGATTCTGCCTTAATTATGACTGACTGGTATTCGTTCGCGAAGATTTATGATTGGTCTATTAATAACGATGGTTCAGACATTGTTCTAACAAAAAAGTCTGGCGATAATGCTGGTGACAAGATAACGATTTCTCAAAAATATGGTAATGAAATTACTGACACTGATGCCAAGTTTGGCGACCTCACTCTCTATTATAATGATTACGACAGTACTTGGAGGCAGGAGACTGGCGATTATCCTAGTGTTGTTTCACCTTACCAGTATATTTTTGGTAGTATCCCGGTTTTTTCTGGTACCGGCCGTTGGAGGACCTACATAATTCCAGCGCCTAAATTTGGCACTGGTTTCATTAAGCTAAATATTTCTGGTTCAGGTGATACCAAGTCATTAGATGAATTACTTAGCACTATCCAAATTAGGTAAATACAATTAAATAAATGAAAATTGCTATTATTTCGGATACGCATGATAACTTAGCTAATCTGGAGAAGTTTTTGTTAATTGCGAAGAGGGAGAAAATAGAGGGAATTATCCATTGCGGGGATGTGACGACTCCCGAGACTCTTGAATGGTTGGCCGAGAAGTTCGAGGGCCCCTTTAAGGTGGTTTGTGGCAATATGGAGATTAGACGGGAGGAGTTCGCCGAGATGGCGAGCAGGCACAAAAATCTTGAGGTTTTTCCTGAAATTGGCGAATGGGAAATATCAAGGGGAGTCCTTGATAAAAATGTTAGTCACTTGGTGGTTAACGTGGTTAAGATTGCCTTTGTTCATAAGCCGGATAAGACTGAAGAATTGGCCTTATCTGGGCAATATTCCTTTGTTTTCTATGGCCATACTCATAAGCCGTGGGTGAGAATGGTGGGGGCAACTCTGGTGGTTAATCCGGGCACTTTAGGGGGTGTTTTTACGGCCCCTACTTGTGCCACCTTAGACACAAAAACGGGTCAGCTTGCTCTGCATCGCCTTTAGACCTTATTTTGCCTGGATTAATTTGACATTTAGGGCTCTTTCTTGTTAGGATAGAGGGTGGCTCGTAAGAGCCCACTTTAATTTTATATGGCTAAAACATCAGTTATCGCCCGATCACAAAAGGCACCAAAATTTGCTTCCCGCGTCGTGCGACGTTGTTTCCGCTGTGGTCGCAAACACGGTTTTATGCGTGATTTTGGTCTTTGCCGTATCTGTTTCCGTGAGTTGGCCAATGAGGGTAAGATCCCCGGTGTTCGTAAATCATCCTGGTAATTATTATGACAACAGATCCTATTTCAGACTTTTTAATACAGCTTAAAAACGGAGGACGTGCCAAGCGTGAGAGCATTACTGTTCCGGCTTCTAATTTAAAGCAAGCAATCGCTGAGGCTCTTGTTCGGGCTGGTTGGCTTAAGAGTGTTGTTAAACGAGGTAAGAAAGTTAAGAAGTATCTTACTTGTGAACTTGCTTATAAGGGAGGCTCTCCCAAGATTATGGAAGTTAAGCGTATTTCTAAACCATCCCGTCGCGTTTATGTTGGGGTTGATGATCTTAACCTTGTTCGCCAAGGTTTTGGCTTAGCAATTATTTCCACTCCCCAAGGTATCCTGACAAATTCTGAAGCTAAGAAAGCCCAAATTGGAGGAGAGTTAATGTTCGAAATTCACTAAGATTATGTCACGTATTGCTAAACAACCAATTACTTTACCAGCCGGCGTTACTGTCGTTCTTGACCGTGACGAACTTAAGGTCAAGGGCCCTCTGGGTGAACTTACCAAGAAAGTTAGTACTGAGGTTGATATTGCGATTGAAGGTGTTGAAGTTAAGGTTAGTCCTAGTCATAAGTCCATTACTGCCAATGCGATGTCTGGGACCTTTGCTTCCCACCTGAAGAATATGATTGAGGGTGTGACTAAGGGCTTCGAGAAAAAATTAATCATCGAAGGTGTCGGTTATCGTTATGCGGTAAATGGCAACGAAGTTAAGCTGGATATTGGTTTTTCTCATCCCGTTATTGTCCCTATCCCCGCTGGTCTCAAGGTTGTCACCGAGAAGAATAATATGACTGTTAGTGGAATAGACAAAGAGGAAGTTGGCCAGTTTGCCGCCAAGATTCGTTCTCTCAAGAAGGCCGAACCTTATAAAGGTAAAGGGATTCGTTATATTGATGAGGTTGTTCGTCGTAAGCAAGGCAAGAAAGCTAGTGCTTAACGCGATTATAACGAATAAAAAATAAAGAAAATGAAAATAATTAGATTTAAAACTAAAGAGGAGAGACGGGGGCGACGAGCTGCCCGTGTACGCGCTAAGGTCGTCGGTACTGCTCTCCAGCCACGCTTGTCTGTTTTTCGTTCCAATAAGCATATCTCAGCTCAATTGATTAATGATGAGGTGGGCAAGACTCTTGTTTCGGCTTCTGATAAGGAGATAAAGTTACCAGGCAAGAAAGAGAAGGGTACACAAACCAAAGTTCTTGCTAGTTTGGAGGTAGGTAAATTATTGGCTGAGAAGGCTGGATCCAAGAAGATTGGTAAAGCCGTTTTTGATCGCGCTGGGTATCGTTTTACTGGTCGAGTTAAGGCCGTGGCTCTTGGTGCTCGCGAAGGCGGACTTCAATTTTAAATAGTTCAACGTATTCACTACA
>DAOTDH010000073.1:0-3105 GCA_035453545.1 Minisyncoccota bacterium | reverse complement strand
GGCTGGTGTGCGAGGTATGAAATTGAAGAAAGGGGATATTATTATTGGTGCCGAGGTTGTGAAGAAGGAGGGCGCTGGCGGTGACTATCTCGTCATGAGTGAGAGTGGTTATGGTAAGAAAACTAAGTTGAAAGAATACAAAGTTCAGAAGAGGGGAGGCTCTGGTATTAAGACTATGAGTGTTACTAAGAAGACCGGTCCTCTTGTTGCCGTTCGGGTGCTTGATGGTACCGAAGAAGAAGTCTTCGCTATCTCCAAGATGGGCCAAGTTATCCGCACTTCACTGGCTGACATCTCGACCCTCTCCCGCGCGACTCAAGGTGTCCGAATTATGAAGCTTCGCGAAGGGGACTCTCTTGCTTCTCTCACTTGTTTATAGAGTGGGAAGATTATTTATTGTTAGTTTTCCCCTTGTTTGACTGGTGGGGAAGGAGTGGTCTGTGGTAAAATATAGCTAATGGCTTTTGCTGACCCGCGGATTAATTTGCAGAAATTAAATTTGGCACCGGGAATGACGGTGGTTGATTTTGGTGCGGGTGTTGGGACTTATTCTCTAGCGGCGGCTTCTTTGGTAGATTCTGAAGATAAGGTTTATGCTGTGGAGATCCAAAAGGATTTACTCGAGACTATCAAGAGAGATGCCAAGGCCAGGAACCTTCACAATGTGGAGGTAATTTGGGGTGATATTGAGCAGGCCAATGGCGTTAGCCTGCCCGATAGTATTGCTGATGTTGTAATTATCTCTAATGTTCTCTTTCAAGCTAAATCTATGTACACTATGGCTCTAGAAGCCAAACGTCTGCTTAAACCTAATGGTCGGATTATGGTTATTGAGTGGAGCGAATCCTTTAGTCATTTAGGTCCGGTTCCCTCTGATGTTGTGCCAGCGGAAGAAGTTAAGAAGACTTTTGGTAGTGCCGGCTTAGCTTTTACTGAAGAGTTTGTTGCTGGTGACCATCATTATGGTTTAATTTTTTTTAAGTAAAATATGAAAACTAGCATTTTTCAAACGATTCTCCTTGTTTTTCTCGGTCTTGCTTTTGGTGTGGGAGTTTTAATTTTTGCTGGTGTTCTGCCTGGATTCCGGTCAGCTCAGGTTGGAACCGAGGCGACAGTCTTAATGTGGGGGACTATTGATGGAGATGACATTGCCGACCTTATTAACGATATTAACAATAAGGCTAAAGAGGCTTATAAAGTTGATTATGTGGAGAAGAATTTAACAACCCTTAATGATGACCTTTTGGAAGCGCTGGCAACCGGCCGTGGTCCAGATTTGATTCTTCTGCCTCACGAGCTCCTCTTTCAAAACCGTAACAAACTTTCTCCTTTACCCTTCGATAGTTTTTCGGAACGTCAATTTAGAGATTATTTTGTTGATTCTGGTCTTGTCTTTAAAACAACTGAGGGTTGGTTGGCTGTACCAGTGGCGATAGATCCTCTTGTTCTTTATTATAATAAGGATATTTATGCTAACGCAAACATTCTCACCCCGCCGACTAGTTGGGAAGAGTTTGTTCTTAATCAACCGAAGTTGACCGCTTTCGACGAACTTCGTAATATCAAGCAAAGTGCTGTCTCCTTTGGAACTTCTAATAATATCAATAATTTTAAAGAGATCTTGTCATTATTGATGATGCAGGTGGGGGTATCTCCGATCGTTCTCGATAGTAAAGACAATTATATTGTTGGTCTTAATACGATAGGTAAAATTAGTTCTACTGATACCGAGATGGCACTAAGTTTCTATGGACAATTTGCTGATTTGCAACGTTCAACTTACACCTGGAACCGCTCTCTGCCGAAAGATACCGAGTTTTTCTTGGCGGGGAACTTAGCTAATTATTTTGGTCTGGCGAGCGAGCTATCTTATGTTGCTGAACGTAATCCCCATCTTAATTTTGACGTTGCTTCGGTCCCGAGACTTAACAAGGGCTCCAACTTAACTGTTGGTCGTCTCTATGGCTTAGCTGTGCTCAAGAACTCGACCAAACAAGGGCCAGCCTTTTCGGCGGTCTTGGAGTTAGCCCTTGGTAGTCATAAGTTTCCAGAGTTGAATAGCCTTCTTAGTTTGCCTCCTGTCCTTAGGGCCTCGTTAGCTAAGTTACCTGTCGATGATATAAGTGGCCAAGTCTTCTACCGAGAGGCTTTAGTCTGTCGAGTTTGGCCAGATCCCTCTTACAATGAGACGGGGAAAGTTTTTGGTGATCTGGTTGACAATGTTGCCACTGGTCGTTTGACCCTTAAGGCTTCAATCGATAAGGCGGTGAAGGACCTTAGTTTAATAATTGCTAATAGTAAATAAACCATGTCTAAGCACCTTTTAATTTTCATCTTCCCTTTTGTCTTATTATCTCTTTTTACTTTGACAACCATTTCTTCGCCTTTGTTGGGCTTGGCATTGGAAACAAACCCAGACGAGAGTAGTTATCAACCACCTGATCCAACAAAAGATGAAGGTCTGGTTACTTGTGGACGAGGCGACGCTGGTCCTCTTGATTGTAATTTTGCCAATCTTCTTAAGTTAATTGATGACGTTTTACTTTTCTTTATGTATGTGGTTATTTTCCCAATTGCTATTATCCTAATTATCTACGCGGGTGGTATGATGGCCTGGTATTCTCACTCCCAACCGGGGAAAGTTACTGAAGCAAAAAATATGTTGAGAGACGTTCTAATTGGTTTTGGTATTATTTTTGGTTCAGCCCTCTTTGTCCAACAGGTTTTTTCTAGTCTTGCTAATACCGAAGGCGGAGCCTTAACTGATGCCCTTAACGTTGTCTTTTTCAAGGGTGATCGATAATATATTTTAATTTAAAAATAATCATGAAGAAAAAAATATTTTTAATTATCGGCAACATTATGGCTTTTACGGTGCTTGCTTTTCCCTCGTTCTCTAAATTATCAGCTGAGACCGGTCTCATCACTAATCCACTTAAAGATGCAACTATTTCGGCGTTTATTGAGACCATCTTGGCGGCGGTGATAGAAGTGGGGATAGTTGTCGTGACAGGGAGTATTATTTATGCTGGATTCAAATATGTTACGGCTGGGGGCAATTCTAGTAAGATTAAAGCTGCTCACCAGGCTATTCTTTGGACAATT
>DAOTDH010000072.1:0-3141 GCA_035453545.1 Minisyncoccota bacterium | reverse complement strand
CTATGACCCAATCGAAATCGAGTTAGATGGAATTAATAATAAACTAAAGAAAATTGAAACGAAGATATTCGGTGGTCAAGAAGCCGAAATGGTTCGAGCTCTCTCTGAGGCCAACCAACAACTTCTTGATATTAAATGGTCTCTCAAGTTCCATCACGATGTTCTCAATTCCCTCGCCAATGTTACTAAAGATTTCTACGGTACAAAATTCGAACATTACATGCGTGCCATTATTAGTGAGTATGAGCACGTTGCCGAACTAGTGAGAAGTAATCGGGAGGTCTTCATTGAATTGCACAATACCAATGAATCCCTCATTACGATCAAGAACGGTATCACCATGCGCGTTCTCACCACGCTCGCTTTTATTTTCTTACCCGTAACGCTCATTGCCTTTATCTTCAGTATGAGTGGCTCCGCTCCTATCGTCGAGACCTATCTCGGCTGGCACGGAATTATCCTTCTGCAAATAATCGTTGCCTTAAGTGCTACCGGCATAGCTAAATATAAAAAATGGATCTAACTACGGACAAACCAAAGACTCTCAATCTCTACACCTGTGGACCCACAGTCTACAATTACGCCCACATTGGGAACCTACGTTCCTATGTCTTCGCCGATCTTGTCTACCGAGTACACAAATTTCTTGATCAAGATACAAAATGGGTAATGAATCTTACCGACGTTGACGACAAGACTATCAAGAATAGTATTGAAACTTTTGGAGGGAAAGCTGACGTTAAAGATCTCAGGAAATATACTGATAAATATTCCAAACTCTTCTTCGCTGATCTCGACAAACTCAATGTTTCTCGTCAAAATATAAAATTTATCAGAGTAAGTGATGTTATCCCTGCTATCCAAAATTTCATCCTCAAGCTCATCGCTGAAGGTTACGCCTATCGAGCTTCTGACGGAAGCACTTATTTTAATATCGAAAAATACCAACAAGACTTCGGTCATTACGGCGAGCTAGTAGGCGAGAAATTCCTAGAAGGCACGAAAATTGGCGGTTCGGCAGTCTCGCCACAAGCGCTTAATAAAGCAGACGAATATACAAAAGATGATGTGAACGACTTCGCCTTGTGGAAGGCGCGAACACCAGAGGATGCGAACATATTCTGGTCTCACCCTGATCTGGGTGATGGTCGCCCTGGTTGGCATATTGAGTGTTCAGCCATCAATCATGTTGCCTTCGGTGACAAACCAACAGATATCCACACTGGCGGAGTTGATCTCATCTTCCCTCACCACACCAACGAGATAGCCCAAAGTGAGGCTTATAGTGGCCATATTTTTGTTAAAAACTGGCTCCACTCCGAACACATCTTAGTAGATGGTAAAAAAATGGCCAAATCTCTTGGCAACTTCTTCACTCTACAAGATTTAGAAAAAGAAGGTTTCAACCCATTAAGTTATCGCTACCTCCTACTCCAGACGAGCTATAAACAAAAGGTTAATTTTACTTGGGATTCTCTCAAGTCAGCCGATAAAGGCTACCAGAATCTAAAAAATAAAATCGCTAAATTAAAGGAATCTATTGGGTGGTTTAATTTGTTACTCGCCCAATTTTCTCGAGGAGGACTTCCCAGAGGTGAGTCCTCTAGTGAGCCCGAGGTCTCTCCTCAGGAAAGTTATTTAAACGATTTCTCCACCAAAATCGCAACTCTCAACACCGCCGCTGCTCTCGCCTCTCTGCAAGGTGTCCTCTCGGCCAAAGATCTCACCCCTGCCCAGAAACTCGCCCTAATCAAGAAATTTGATGAAGTTCTTGGTTTGAAGCTTATCTAAAAAAGACCAAATCTTTTTGTTATCAACTTCCACCGACCGTCATTTTTTGATATCATTTTAAAATGAATTTGCCTGATGAAATTTTATTCTTTTTATCTCAACACCCTGGTAATTACAGGCTATTACGAGAACGAATGCTGGGAAACGTTTATCTTGAAGAACAATTAGAAAAATCTTCTAAAGAGCGCTCTAGTAAAATTCAAAGAGAAAGAGCCATTCGAGTCGCTTTATCTAGGCTAAAAAAGAAGGGGTTAGTAAAAGATAACGACCACCTCTGGCAATTAACCGAGGAAGGCTTGAAAAAGATTGTGGGTTACAGAATGAGAAAAAAGATAAATCCCCCACCAACAAAGACAGCTAAACGCCAGATGATTATTGCTTTCGACATCCCAGAAAGTAAAAGGAAAAGTCGTTATTGGCTAAGGATTGAATTGGTAAGTTTAGGCTTCAAGATGCTACAGAAAAGTGTTTGGCTTGGCCCAGCACCACTGCCAAAAGAAATGTTAGATCATCTAAAAAATGCGGACATTACCCAATACTTAAAATTTTTTGAAGTAAAAGAATCTGACATCGTTTAAAGTTTGTTATCAAATATTGCCGACCGCCATCTTTTGATATCATTTTTGACAAAGTCTTAGGGCTTAAACTTATTTAAACAAAAAAGGGGAGAAGACAGCTTCCCCCTTTTAATATTCTACTGGAAAACAATTCGTCATTCAGGAAAAATTGTTTTCCATCTCCCATTCCCTCCTACGTCAAAAGTGTACGCTTCAAGACAAGACCCACCCGCGGCAATGAACTCTCCTAAACCAAAACGTCTCTGAATATGTAACTTTTCAGCGACCTCGTTGAAAGCATCGGAATCATTGCAAGCCTTGAAAAAATGAGTAGGGGAAGTCCCCAGAAAACGTAGAGCATACGAAGTTTGTTCTAACATTTCAAATCTCCTTATGTTTTAACAGAAATAACAACCTTCTCCCCCCTTTATACACCTTTAGTCCCCAAAAGGCCAGTTTTGGGAGCTTGGCATTTAGTTTCGTCATTATGGTAGAATAGGAACATGGCTGTGAACAAGCAACCCTTCACGGGAACAAAATTAAGAATTCCTCCTAATGATCATGAGGCCGAACAAGCCTTGCTCGGTTCGATAATGATTAGCCCCAAGAGCTTGGGCGAGATTGCCGATTTCTTACGTCCCGAAGATTTCTATTCTCTCCGCCATCACAAGATTTACAATGCCATGCTCGACCTCTCTGATGTCGGTCAACCCATAGATATTGTCTCCGTCTCCTCACATCTAAAAGATAAGGGGCTCGCCGAGACAACTGGTGGCTCTAGTTACATTGCCGA
>DAOTDH010000071.1:0-3173 GCA_035453545.1 Minisyncoccota bacterium | reverse complement strand
TAGCCTTAGGAGCTAGTGGAGCAATCCATGGAGGTTCAAGTCCTCTCCCCAGCACTAGAATTAGGTATCTAACTAAAGGTTATTCGAGCTTGACTTTTATATATAAATAGTGTATAATCAAGATAGAGATTGACAATGCTATAAGGACTGTGTGCCTCAAGCATTTTTTTATTTTTTGGTTTTTGACAACAAAACATCCCCTACGGGGGAGGAGGGTCTTACGATGTGGAAGATTTGGAAATTTAAGAAATCTAAAGTTAAGAAAACAGAATCCCCTACCGGAAAGGAGAAAACTACTATGTGGCAATTTCTATCGAAATGGTGGATAGACATGACGGTTAACGCCGTAGGTATCACTATTCTCGGTTTGTTGCCGATAGGGGCAACGTGGTTTGCCGGAGCTGGGTCAGCGTCCATCATGTTTGGACTGGCCGGAACCATCTTCTGGTTTGCCTTCTACTTAGCCAAAGGGCTAAGAAAGGTGGAGGAGAAACAGTTCCGAGTGGTAGAACGCTTCGGCAAGTATCACTGGACAATTTGCGAAGGGTTGACCGTTCTTTGTTTGCCCGGCGTGATAGATAACTATGCCAAGCACGGAGGAGACAATGGTGACTTCAAGTACCACACTATTGAGGTTGAGGATAGCAAAGATGCTCTCGACTTCCAAGGGGGTGGTACAGGAACACCAAAGCTCTCAATTATGTACCGAGTGATTGATTCGAGAGGAAAAAAAGAGCCGGAAATAGAATTCGATGGTAAAAAACTTCATCCAGATCTAAGAGGAAAGGACGGAGCATATCTCTATGTCTACGTCGTAGAACAAAGTGAGGCCCGTATCCGTGAAGTGATTATGGGTTCACTCCGACCAATGTTGCAAAAGTATACAATTGATAAAGCCTGCAACGAGTTAGGTGACATTTCTGCCCTCATCCGTAATAAAGATGAGGGAGTGATACAAGCTCTCCTTAATATGGGTGTCGCGCTCGATCCTCACAAAGGTGTCGTCCTCTCCGACATTAAGTTGTCTGATTCTATGGTAAAAGCCAGGGACGAGGTTGTTCTTGGCAAAAAAAATGCCGAGAAACAGAAAGAGCAAGGCTCCGGCTACATGAATGCCATCTTAGCAATTATCGAAGCTGGCAAAGAGGCTAAGATAGAGATAAGTTTCGCCGAGGCTAAGAGCCTCTACGAGATACAGCGTGGTCTTGAGACTTTGGCCCAGAAACTGGGAAGTATGAACTTCGTCGCCCCAGGCATCAACAATGCCTTGGTAAGTATGAATGTCAGCGACCCACAACAACAACAGAAAGGCGGTAAATAATGATAATGCTCACTTTATCGCCAACCACTTGGTGGTGTATAGGCATCGGATTATTGATAGTAAGTGGGATAGCTATTGGTTTTGTCTTTTGGCGTGGCCTCAAGAAGCCGAGTTCACCACTAACCGCTGATTCCACTTCAACAGAAGCTACTACCCCAGTAGACCCAACTTGCCCGCCCGCAACGAACAAGACCAAGGACAACATCGGTTGTACTATCATCTTGGTCACCATAATCATTGGTATATCTTGGGGCTTTGTGACCTGCGTTGGATTGGTCGACAAAGCCATAAGCAAGAATGCGAGTGTGCCGTCGCCAGCAATAACAAAACAAGAGGACAAACACACGGAGAACTTCACGATTCCCGCGGGTCAGACAGTGGAAGTGAAGCTGGCGTCCGGTTTTAGACACTGGACGATCCAAGCCCAAGCCCCCGACGAGGATGCCCGTTGGGAGATCTGCTACAAGCAAATTTCCTTCCTCGCCGGAAACAAAAACCTGAGTTACCAAGGTGGTGGCCCAGGCAGCAAAGATAAGACGGGACCAAATCTCACGACAAGATCCTTCCGACTCCGGAACTTGGAGTCAAGAACTGTAAAAATCGAAGTTAGCTCCTGGTAGCAAACTTCGCACTAGAAAAACACAACGCCAGAGCCTTTCTAAGGGTTCTGGCGTTTTATTTTTACTCAATTATTTGATATTTTTATCCCCCGACGAGGGTATTCAGAGTTTTAACAATGAATTGCATAATGCCAAAAACTGAAATCATAATAGCAAGTCCCACCACTCCCCAAATCATTTTGTCATATAACTCTTGACGATTAGCTGAGGCCTTATCTTTGTTTAACAGAAATTGAACTAAACCAAAGAGGAAGATAACCAAAGCTACACCAATCAGAAGAAAGATTATGGGATTAATGATATGCGTTTTAATACTTTCGAATAATTGCATTATCTATCGGGATATTAACGCTCTCTATTAGTTGGTCATTATGTTAGGAGGTGTAATGGTGTTGCTACCAACACCAACGCCCGTGATACCCTGAGCCCAGTTAGCAATGCCGTAGATAGAGAGCATGATTACGATAGCAATAACACTCCAGAGAAGACCAGACTTACTCTTCTCCTTATCCTCAACATTCCCCATAATGTACTTATACAAGTACCAGAAGAAAACCAAGAAGACCAAACCCATAGCCGCCGGTATCAAGAGGTTAATGACGTCAAAAATAGTCTGAGCGACTGATTCGAAATAACCCGTATTATCAAACGTGCTGGCCTGAGCTAAAGCCAAAACTGGCGTTAGAGCAAAAGAGAAAGCAAGTAATTTTAATTTAGACATAATAAATTTTATTTTAATAATAAATTAACTAATAATTAATAAATTTTCGACAATTTTTTGATACTATTAAGTATAAAGCTTAACCCACTAAATTAGAAGTGGATAATATAATGTATGCCAGTAATCTAAAATAAACTAAAATTTCGGAATAGAAGGAGGGGCCGACGGCACAACCCCGCCCAAGAAGACACCTTGGAGTAATTGAACAAGCCCCCACACCGATATCATAACAGTAATGGTGACAACCCCCCAAAACATGAATTGTTTAGCCGGGCCAAGATCCTTCGCATCGCCCGACATAGCAAAAAGATACTTTGCCAAGCCCCAAAAAAAACCAATAAAGCCCAGACCAATCAAGATTGGGAAGAGAGGGCTAATTATACTCTTATAAACTGTTCCGATAAGTGTTTGTAGATCCATAATCTTTATTAATTATAAAATTATTATTGCAAAACTTGAGTAATCGTATCCATAACAATTCTTCTCACAACATAGGCCCCTAAGACAATTC
>DAOTDH010000070.1:0-3296 GCA_035453545.1 Minisyncoccota bacterium | reverse complement strand
GGTCAACAACTTATTCTTCGTCCAAGCGAGAGACAACAAATAAGCCGAAATGAAAATCATAAACAACGTATAGACCGCCAAGTAAGCCGAATTGCCAAGGGAAGCATCGAGACGAGTTGATCCTTGGTGAACCCCAGCCTTCCCCGCCAACTGAAGGAAACCATAAGTAATAATATAGGCATCGGCCACGAGTGCGGTATTAGCCAACCAAAACCACTTAACTCGATCTCTCAAGACGGAGGCCAAAACAACAAAATAAGCCACCAAATGGAGAAGATTAATCAGACCATCCATTCTCTCATAATTAGACCAGAAACTCCGATAAGGATTGAGACCAAAGATGGTCGCCAAAGTGCCAATCGCACCTAAAGCCAAAACAGCATAAAGAATCCCCGACTTCTCTGGCCGCGATGATTTATCCCGCAAAGCCAAAATTGCCCAGAGCGCGAAAACAATTTCTACAATTACCCGAAAAGCAAAGTTTTTCCCAGTGATAAATGGGAAAAAAGCAGTCTCGTTAACAATTAAAGGAATAAAAGGTATTGCAAAAATACCAACATAAATAATATACTTGAGCCATTTGTTAGTTGTCATAATGAATTTAATTTAACATAAAATCCAAATTAGAGCTAGGAAAAAAGCCTAATTTAAGCTAGAATAACCAGAATGGAAAAGATAAAAGAACTAAAAAGCAAAAGCTACAAACTCCTCCGTTGGAGCGAAAAATACACCAAAACCGACATGGTGTATCTAACTAGGGGGGGGTTTTGGCTAACAATAGGACAAGGGATAGCAATGCTCTCTGGTTTTCTCCTTTCGATTGCTTTCGCAAATCTCTTTCCAAAAGAATCTTTTGGTACTTATAAATTTATTTTATCAATAGCCGGAATTATGGGAATATTTTCCCTAACGGGGCTGGGTACAGCAATTGTGCAATCGGTTGCCCGTGGCTTTAGAAGTTCTCTTCAAAGAGGCTTTTGGATTAACTTAAAATGGGGATTAGGAATACTTCTAGTGGGTCTGGCTTTAAGTGTCTATTATTACTTAAACGACAACAAACTTCTCTCCCTCTCTTTTCTTTTGGTTGGAATTTTTTCCCCTCTGGCCATAAGTTCCCGTCTTTACAGTGCCTACTTGGCAGGAAAAAAAGATTTTCGAAAAATTTCTATTTACAATACGATCCATAACATCTCACCAGCCATTGCCTTAATTGGGACTCTTTTGCTGACTCAGAATCTCATGATCATCATCATTGTCTATTTTCTCGTCGATGCTCTCATCCCCTTCTGCCTTTATTTGGCAACGAAACCAGCGCGAGAAAAATCCACCATAAAAGTTGACCCCGAGCTTATTTCCTATAGTAAGCATTTGACAGCTATGGAAATGCTCGGACAAATCGCTCATTATGTTGATAAAGTCCTTATCTTCCACTTCCTCGGTGCAGCCCCTTTGGCCATTTACGCCTTCGCAATTGCCCCGGTTGAACAACTACAAGGAGGGAAAAAAATTCTTAGCACCTTAACTTACCCAAAGTTAAGTGAACAATCATTTGAAAAAATACAGAAAACTGCCCCGCGCAAAGCCTTCTTAGCGACGATATACGCTTTTGGTTTGATTAGTGGATACATTTTGTTAGTGCCATATTTTTACAAATTCTTTTACCCTCAATACACTGATTCGATTCTCTATTCGCAGGTTTACTCTCTAACCCTCTTAGCGATATCCGGAACGATCTTTCATGATACCTTGCAAGCTCACAAAAAAAAGAAAGAACTATACATCCATAAGACAATTATTCCCGTCTTACAAATTACCCTCTTTATATTACTTCTACCCCAGTTTGGCTTGATGGGTCTTGTTGTCACACACGTGGTTATTAGATCTTTTAGTAATCTTCTCGCTTACTATTTTGTTAAGTTTCCCCTAAAAAATTAATTATGCCTTACATATATAAAACAGGCCGAATTGAACTTTATGAGCAAATAAAAAGCTACGCTGGTTTTATAAGAGGGCGAGTCCTTGATGTTGGAGCGGGAAATTTTTCTCGTTACCAAGAGCTCTTCACTTTTAATGAATATGTTAAAATGGACATCGAACCGGGCCCAAACACTGACGTGGTGGGGAGAGCTGAAGAAATCCCCTTCCCTGATGACTCCTTTGACTCGATAGTCTGTACTCAAGTTTTGGGCGATATTTACGAACTCTCCAGAGCCTTTAGTGAGTTTTATCGAGTCTTGAAACCGGAAGGTACAATTCTGTTAACCGAAAGCCTCTTTGACCCCCTCCACGATGAGCCTTATGATTTTTGGCGTCTCACCCAGCATAGTCTGCGCCGTCTTGCTCTTGATGCTGGCTTTGAAATAAAAGTATTAGAGAATAGGGGTGGCTATCGGAGTGTTATGGCCCAATTAAAAGCTCGCTATTGGATTGAGCGTCTTGAGGCTAATAAAAAATGGTTTGCGCGTTTACTAAGTTTTACCTTAAAGATTCATGGCACCTGGGCGCGTTTTCTTGACCGACACGATAAAAGTCGAGCTAACAAATTATTCGCCCAAGGTTATATTTTAATTATCCAAAAACATGCTTAAGGTTACAACAAGCTGGGACGATGGTGATATTTTAGACAAGCGTCTTTCTTCTTTATTGTCACTTTACGGTATTAAGGGAACATTCTATATTGCAAGAAACTATCAACCAAGAAGGCTAAGCGACGACGAAATTAGGAAGTTAGCCAATGAACAAGAAATTGGGGCTCACACTTTAAATCATCCGGACCTTCGCAATCTCTCTCAAGATGAACAGTGGGGGGAAATTAAAGGTAGTAAACAATGGTTAGAAGAATTGCAAGGTTTTGAGATAAAGATGTTTTGTTATCCTAAGGGGTTGGCAAACGACTTAACCATGTTCTTGACTAAAAAAGCGGGTTTTTGGGGAGCAAGAAATGTTCGATCTGGTTTTTGGGTTGCCCCAGATGATTACTTTGATATCAGTACAACAATTCAAGTTTATCCTTTCCCTTTTCGCAAACTAGGCAAGAGAAAATATTACTGGATGAAACTATTAGAGCCTTATCAGAAAAGAGCCCCTAAATTTCTAAATCTTGGAGTTTCGCGTTTATCAATGATTTCGTGGTTAAGTTTAGCAAAAGCGACTTTTGACCTTGCGCTACAAAACGGGGAAGTCTTTCATTTATGGGGTCATTCTTGGGAAATTGATAAATATGACATGTGGGACGAACTAGAAAAATTACTCAAATATATATCTCAAAGAGAAAATTGTGTTTATTTAACTAATAG
>DAOTDH010000069.1:0-3329 GCA_035453545.1 Minisyncoccota bacterium | reverse complement strand
AGCAAAAGTTACCTCAACATTAGGACAATGCTTCAGGATAGCCAAACCAATACAACCCGACCCGGCAAACAAATCTAAACAAGTGCACTTGGAGGTGAAACCTCCAAGTTGAAGTTTGGAGCCACTTGGAGGTTTCACCTCCAAGTCCTTGATTTCGCGAATCACCTCCCCTACCCAAAGTTCTGTTTCTTCGCGCGGAATAAGAGATCGATAGCTTAAATCAATTCGGCAACCCAAGAAATCCTTCCAACCAATAACATAATCAATTGGTTCGCCTTGTCTCAATCTTTCAAGATCATTCTCGAAGTCCAACTTCTGGACTCCTCGAAGTTGGACTTCTTCTCGGCCATACTTATCGCGCTTGAGCCAAGTTATTTCTTTCGTTAAATCTCTCCTCATTATTCCAGTATAAACGAAAAGTCCGCTGACACATAATCATGTCAGCGGGCTAAAATTACGAAATAAAAACTACTTGTTCTCCTCCTGAGAGGGAAATTGCGGGCAAAAACTCTTCGAAGCGAGAGCTGATGGAGGGATATGAATAGGAGGCTTTCGAGCGTTAAGAACATCTACAACCTTCTGCCAACTATTATTTAAAGTTTGAAGCCTTTCTTCATATGTCTTAAACTTGCAATCCCTCCAAGCAAGAATCTTCATTATCGCTAAGTCATCGAGTTCAATTTCGGTAATGCCAAACTCTCCGGATAACTGAAAATTGAAAGTTTCGCAAACAGAGTGGATCTCTCCAAGATAGGAATCAACCTCGTCAGGACGAGTAATTACCTCAGGATTACTAAGAAGCTCAATGGCTTTCCTAACCGTTGCCCGGCCAACAGACTCATCGAGCCAGTTACAAAAAGACATAAAGTCAACTTCCTCGTCTCTTAAAAAATCAAGCAGAATAACTCCTTCTGGATAATCACCCGAAAACCAGGAGATAATCTCCTTATCAAGGAGACAAGCGCGCTTGTCTCCTTGACGGTAAGACTCAAGAAGCTTAGTAAGCATCTTCTTCTGATATTCCAGCGTCTCTCTTCTCAATACAACTTTCCGACTTATTTTCCACCGATCTTTCAAAAAGAAAAAGAGTCGAGAACCAACGACAATGCTAAGTGGCAAAAACATCAGCACAACAAACCATGGACTATAGATATTCATAACACTTTCCTTCCTTCGCCCCCTTAAGGGCTTGGTTGTTTTACTTTTTACCTGACAAAATAACAAAAACCTACCCTTACTTATACCGACTGAACACGGCTTTGTCAATTTTTAGAATTTTAGAAAACTTGCTATAATCTTGGCATTATTAATCTAAATTATTCATTGTAAAAAATGACCGAAAAAAATTATTATCTTGTCACTCTTGTTCTTATTGTTCTTGTTCTCTTAGCGGGCGGTCTCCTCTACCAACAAAGCCGAGAGACAACCGAAAGTTTAACGGCCACTTCAACAATTCTCGATAATCTAAGTAACACGATAAACACAAACTCCAACAATTCAACGAGTTCACCGCAAATTAACCAAGATAACCAAAATAAAAAAATGACAAACTTAATTACCCTAGACACATCTCTCGGAGAAATCCAGTTCGAGACCTACAACGATGATGCCCCCAACACCGTCGCCAATTTCATAAAGTTAGCCAACCAAAAGTATTATGATGGGCTCATCTTCCACCGCGTGATCTCTGGCTTCATGATCCAAGGTGGTGATCCAAACTGTGTTAAAGGTGGCCCTTGTGGCGCGGGTGGTCCCGGTTACCAATTTGCCGACGAATTAAATCCAGCCACCGCTTCCTATAAAGCGGGTTATCAAAAGGGTGTCGTAGCTATGGCCAATGCCGGTCCCAACACTAACGGCTCGCAATTTTTCATTATGTTAGAGAATTACCCCCTACCAAATAACTACACGATCTTTGGCAAAGTGGTAAAGGGCCAAGAGATTGTCGACAAGATTGGCCAAGTGGCCACCAATGAGGCCGATCGACCAACAACGGACGTTGTGATTAAAACAGCAACAGTTGAATAGCTAAAAAAGGGGCCTTAGGCCCCTTTTTTCTTTGAGGGTTACCGCGAGCTTATTAAAAATGTCTGGCCGAAGTCCGCCACAGCGGACGAGGAGATCCGAGGACTTTTTAAAAAGCCCGCGGTGACCCGATAATAATTAGGTTCCTGGTTTGAAAGTTGTACGCTTATTGCGATTGCGGTCATTCTCAGTCAAGAAGGCTTTGCGCAAGCGAACAGACTGCGGAGTAATCTCAAGATATTCATCTTCGGCCATTACTTCGAGCCCCCGTTCAATGCTCAAGATAAAAGGTGGCGCCAACATTACATTATCGTCAGAACCAGCCGCTCGCATATTAGTCAATTGTTTCCCCTTCACTGGATTCACGACCATCTCCTCACCCTTAGAAGTATTACCAACAACCATCCCCTCATAAACTTCTGCCCCCGGCCCGATATAGAGAGTTCCGCGTGTTTGGAGATTATCAAGAGCATAAGCCAAAGCTTTGCCCCCAATCATGGAGACCATTGAACCGTAAGCGGTCTTCTTAATTTCTCCAGCATAAGGTCTGAAGCCAATAACTCGACTAGACATAATACCCTCACCACGAGTATCGACAATAAATTGATTACGATAACCCAAGAGACCACGAGTTGGCCCTTCGAAAATAAGGCGAACGGTATTACCATGCCCCGTCGGCTTGAGATTAGACATCACCGCTCCGCGCCCGCCAAGACGCTCGATTACCGCCCCTTGATACTCTGAAGGGATATCAATAGTCA
Source organism: Minisyncoccota bacterium (assembly GCA_035453545.1). Lineage (GTDB taxonomy): Bacteria > Patescibacteriota > Minisyncoccia > Phycocordibacterales > XYD1-FULL-46-19 > CAIPHT01. The sequence goes on along the minus strand of DAOTDH010000069.1, from coordinate 543 downwards.
CCTCTTCAAATGGTTCTAACTTCTTATCATCTTCTTCCTTGATAATAACTTGGGGTTGAGAAACAGAAAGTTCGTAACCCTCACGACGCATGTTCTCAAGTAAGATAGAAATATGTAATTCGCCCCGGCCAAAAACCTTGAATCGATCCCCGCTAGAGAAATCAACCTTAAGCCCAACATTAACCTCCAACTCACGTTCTAGACGCTCGCGAATCTGCCGACTTGTCACATACTTGCCCTCACGCCCACCAAAAGGCGAATCATTAACCATGAAGTTAAGAGCAATTGTTGGTTCATCAACAGAGATCGCTGGTAATGGTTCGCTCTTAGAATCAGAACAAATTGTCTCACCAATGTAGATGTTAGGGATACCAGAGATAATAATAATATCACCGGCCAAAGCTTCCTTAACTTCTTCTCGCTCCAAACCACGGAAGGTAAAAATCTTAGTAATTTTGCCAGAATAGTCGGCATTGTTCGCCTTCTTCACAATAACCGTATCACCAGCTTTAACCTTACCCTCGTAGACACGGCAGATGGCCA
>DAOTDH010000068.1:0-3440 GCA_035453545.1 Minisyncoccota bacterium | reverse complement strand
CATGTGAATCTTGTCTTCCACCATGTGATTAAGTTTAAGCATATACATCTGGCCAATGGCAATCCGTTGACCAAATTTATCCCCAGTTCGTCCATCATAGAGCTCAGTCTTACCATCCTCGGCCCAACCAGCAGTTTTGAGTTCAGCTTTGATCTCTTCTTCGGTCACACCAGTAAAGACAGGGGTAATCGCTTGATAATTGAGAGTATGAGCCGCTAGACCCAAATGCATTTCGAAAATCTGCCCCAAGTTCATACGAGAAGGCACACCCAGTGGAGTAAGGATCACATCCACCGGACGGCCATCAGCCATATATGGCATATCTTCAACTGGTAAGATCTTAGAGATAACACCCTTGTTACCGTGACGACCGGCCAACTTATCGCCCGCTTCAACATTACGTAACTGAGCAACTTGAACTTTTATTTTCTTAATAATACCGGACTCTAATTTGTCTCCCCTCTCACGAGAGAAAACCTTAATTCCGATAATTCGTCCTTTGCGACCGTGAGGCATACGAAGAGAAGTATCTTTAACATCACGAGCCTTCTCACCAAAAATGGCCCGGAGTAAACGCTCTTCTGGAGTTAATTCGGTCTCTCCTTTAGGGGTAATCTTACCGACCAAAATATCATTAGGACCAACTTCGGCGCCCACCCGGACAATACCATCTTCATCTAAGTTTTTAAGTTTTGTTTCACCGACATTAGGGATATCGTGAGTTGTCAGTTCTGGCCCAAGCTTAGTGTCACGAACATTAGCCTCGAATTCCTCAATATAGACCGAAGTAAATTTACTATTCTTTACCAAATTCTCTGACAAGATAATAGCATCTTCGTAGTTAGAACCGTTAAAAGGCATAAAGGCCACTAGAACATTCTGACCCAAAGATAATTCTCCTTCGACAGTAGAGGAAGAATCAGCCAAAATCGCCCCCTTCTTCACCTTATCACCAACATTAACCGAAGGACGATGATGGAAACAGGTATAATCATTAGTCATCTTGAAGTTAGCCAGATCATAAGCATCTTCCTTACCATCATCTTTCTTGATGACAATAACTCGACCATCAACTTTTTTAACAACACCAGCATTAGTAGCAAGAACCAAACGACCCGAATCATGAGCGGCCTTCTCCTCCATCCCTGTTGAGACAAGAGGTAGTTCAGGAATAATACAAGGGATAGACTGCTTCTGCATGTTCGAACCCATCAGAGCTCGGTTGGCATCATCATGTTCAAGAAAGGGAATCATCGAGGTGGCCACGGAGTAAGCTTGGTTAGGAGCCACGTCAATAAATTGAACCTCATCACGACGAACCAAACCAGGCGCCGCGTTACGGCGGGCCTCAACATATTCATCCAACAACTGGCCATTCTCATCATAATTTACTCCCGCATGAGCAACCACGTATTTTTCTTCTTCGAGGGCATTGAGATGAACAATCTCATCAGTTATCTTACCCTTCACCACTTTGCGGTAAGGAGCCTCAATAATACCGTAATCATTAACTCGAGCATAAGCTGACAAGTGAACAATCAAACCGATGTTTGGGCCCTCTGGTGTGTGAATCGGGCAAACCTTACCATAGTGAGAGGAATGTACGTCACGTACTTCAAGACCAGCTCGTTCTCGAGTCAGACCACCGGGACCAAGAGCCGAGAGGGTACGCAAGTGCTCAAGCTCGGCCAAGATATTCTCTTGGTTCATAAATTGAGACAATTGATTAGTAGAAAAGAATTCCTTCAGACGAGCCTGCAGTGGTCGCGGGCTAATAATCTGCACCGGTAAAACAGTCATGGCATCAACAGTCGACATACGGTCTTGGATGTTGCGCTTCATCTGCATCATACCCACTTTCATCTTAGTCTGGAGCATTTCGCCAACGCAACGGACACGGCGGAAGCCTAAGTGGTCAATATCATCTTCCTTCGCTCCTTTAGTGGTATTAAGAATGACAATCTGATTGATAATTTGGATAAGATCAGCAAAAGACAAGGTTCGTCTCTCCGCCTCTTCCTCATCAGACTTAATCTCAAAACGCTGGTTGAAACGGGCTCGGCCGACAACCGAAAGGTCATATTTCTCACGAGAAAAAAGAGTACTAATAAATTCTTTAGAATTAGCGGGAGTCGCCAGATCACTGTCGCGCAAGCGCTTATAAATCTCGACATAAGAATCAACCACTGTCTTAGCCATATCTTTAGCTAGAGCCTTCTCAATATAAGTTGTGTCGATCTTGGCATCAGCAAAAGTCTTGATCAAGAACTCATTGGTTACCGCCTTCCCCTCCTTATCGGCAAAAACCCGCAAAAGTGAGCTAATCGGGAATTTGCGCTTACGGTCAATACGGACATAGATAACGTCATCAATCTCAGTCTCAAGCTCAATCCAAGCACCACGAGCTGGGATAATCTTAGCCCCAAAGAACTTGCGACCCTTAATCTCATTAGCCGTAAAGAACACACCAAAAGAACGCGCCAATTGTGGTACAATAACTCGCTCAATACCATTAACAATAAAGGTGCCGTGAGCCGTCATGAGGGGAAAATCAGCCAAGAAAATTTCTTGCTCCTTCTCCTGCTCCATTGATTTATTTATAAGCTTTACCCGTACTCTAAGTGGGGCGTCATAAGAAAGATTGTTGTCGCGAGCGTAATACTCATCGTACTTCGGCTCATCAAGTTGGAAACCGACAAACTCTAAGGCAAACTTCTTCTCCGAGTAGTCACAGATAGGAGAGAACTCCTTGAAGAGTTCTTTGAGCCCAGACCTGATTAGCCATTCGTAAGAGCGCTTTTGGACTTCGACAAGATCGGGCATTGTCGCTAACGGTTTCTTATACCGAGCGAAATATTTCTTTTTCATTAACCGTTGATGATTAAAATTAAGAGAAGCTTATAAAAAATAATGCCAACGCCTTGAGCCAGAACCCAAAGCAAACCGCCGATTAAACCAGCGATGGCTGGTTTGTGACGGAATTTAGAAAAAAGTTTTTGGTAGCAAGCTTAAACGGCTAAAACTCAATCTTACTGTACTAGTTATTATAATAAAGGAATCATTACCAAATGTCAAATCCCTCCCCTGTCAAGAGCCCAAAACTGTGGATAAACTACTTTAAAATTAAAAAAACGCCCAAAATCTTAAGGATTGGGCGTTTTTGTTGTACAGGGGGGGGGAAACTTACTCAAGCATACCAAGATCCAAAGTAAAAGTCCAAAGGAACTCTTTGAGCTCTTGGAGAGAACCTTTTCCAAAATTTGGAAGTCCAAGTAAATCACCTTCCCTCATTAACACCACATCACGGACGGTCTCGCACTTAGCGGCCTTAAGGCTATTTTTTATTCTGGAAGAAATAGACATTAAAACACACGGCATAGCCAATATCTGCTCCTGCAAATCATCACTGTTTACCCCTTCTTGCTGTCGGTATAATTCTA
>DAOTDH010000067.1:0-3456 GCA_035453545.1 Minisyncoccota bacterium | reverse complement strand
TTGGGTCTTAAGAATAAATTTGTTCAAGCGTTCTTCGAGAAGTGAGAATTTAGATATTTTTTTAAGCTCCCCATGGAAGGCAAGCGAGACAGTACCCCTTTCTTCGGAAACAACGATAGCCAAAGCGTCAGTTTGCTCGGTAATACCAGCCGCTGCCCGGTGCCTTGTCCCAGACTTACGATAGCCAGAATAATTTTCGGCTAGGGGTAGATGAACACCAAACTTCTTAAGGCGATCCCCCTCAAGAATAACGGCCCCGTCATGTCCAGGGCTAGAAGGATCAAAAATTGACAAGAGAAGAGGCAAAGAAACTAAACCATCTAAAACAAAACCACCCTCAATTGCTCCATCAATAGGTAATTCTCCAGGCAAAACAATTATCGCCCCATTCTTCTGACGAATCATTTCTTGAACAGCTTTTATGATGACAAGAGTAGTCTCGTTAGAAACTTTTTTCTCACGGGGATGAAGCAAGCGCCAGCTAATAGCAAAAACCCAGTCAAAAAAACGACGAAATTCACGCTGGAAAATGACGATGAAGACGAGGAGAAAGACAGTGGAAAGAATTTGAAAAATCTCTCTCGTTAAAGTTAAGGATAAAGTGTGAGCCAGATAGATGACAAGCAAATAAATACCGGCCCCATAAGCAATAACAAAAGACCTTGATTGCTTAATAAAGACAAGGATAAAATAAATCAACAAAGCTGACAGAAAAATGTCGAAAAAATCTCTAAATTGAAGAGTTAATAAATATTGGATCATAAAGATAATAAAATCCAGAGAAATTCCCTAGATTTTTTTAAATAATCTAACCACCCACCAAGTAACCGAGAGTTAATTATAACTTGTTTGTTTCTCGAGAGCAAATGGGTTAAAATTAACTTATGAACACTATAAAAAAGATATCGGCTCGAGAGATTCTCGATTCCCGAGGTAACCCGACCATTGAGGTTGATTTAATAGTTGAAAATAACAAAGGCGAAACTTTCCTTGGTCAGGCCGCTGTCCCTTCTGGTGCCTCGACTGGTTCACACGAAGCCGTTGAGTTACGTGACGGTGACAAAGCTCGCTACAATGGTAAGGGCGTCTTACTCGCCATCGCCAATGTCGAAGGTGAAATTGCGAGACGACTAATTGGCAGAAATTATGATCAAACCTCCCTTGATACAGAATTAATCGCCTTAGATGGCACGTCTAATAAAAGTCACTTGGGTGCTAATGCTCTTCTGGGAGTATCTCTGGCCTTCGCTCACGCCACCGCCAAAAGTGAGGGCAAAGAATTGTTCGAAATCATTGGTGATGTGGGAAGTCCAACTTCGAGGAACCCAGAAGTTGGACTTCCCACATCACCCTCATTCCCCCTCCCCATGTTCAATATCCTAAACGGTGGCCAACATGCCTTAGGCTCAACTGATATACAAGAATTCATGGTGGTGCCAGTTGGCGCCCCCACTTTCGCCGAAGCCGTACGCTGGGGGGACGAAGTCTATCAAGCCCTCAAGAAAATTCTTGAGGAAAAAGGCTTAGGAACGAACGTTGGCGACGAAGGAGGCTTCGCTCCGACGATAACAAAAAATACTGATGCTCTCGACTTAATTGTCGAAGCTATTAGACAAGCGGGCTATACTCCAGGCAAACAAGTATCTATCGCCCTAGATGTCGCCGCCACTGGATTAAAAAAAGATGAGGATAATTACGAATTCAAAAAAGGTCTGCCTAATAGTAGCGAGAACAAACAAATTCTAACTAGTACCGAATTAATAAAAAGCTATGAAGAACTGGTAACAAAATATCCGATTATTTCAATTGAAGACGGCTTAAGCGAAGATGATTGGTCGGGCTGGCAAGAATTAACTTCCCGTCTCGGATCTAAAATTAATATCGTCGGCGATGACTTATTTGTCACCAACCCCGACCGCCTCCACGAAGGTACTGATAAAAAAGTAGCCAACGCTATTATTATCAAACCCAACCAAATTGGCACCCTAACAGAGACGCTAACTGTTATAAAGATCGCTCAATCTGCTGGTTATAAGATAATCGTCTCTCACCGCTCAGGCGAGACCGAAGATACCACTATCGCCGACTTGGCCGCGGGTGCCCACGCTGAATTTATCAAATCCGGCGCTCCCGCTCGCTCCGAGCGTCTGGCCAAATATAACCGCCTCTTAGAAATTGAAAAGAGACTTAAGGCTTAAACTTTTTTGCCTTGATTGACAACTTTGGTCAGAGCGGAATTAAGAGTTTCCTCATCGGCGAGATAATAATGCCTAAGCGGTTTTAGATTTTCGTCCAGCTCATAGACCAAAGGAATACCTGTTGGGATATTAAGATCGACAATATCCTCATCAGAGATATTATCCAAATATTTAATTAACGCTCGCAAGCTATTACCGGAAGCCGAAATAATTATTTTTTTGTTACTTTTAATTTCTGGAACAATTTCTTCTTGCCAATAAGGAACAACTCTTGCCGCCACATCTTTTAGATTCTCGGCTAAAGGAATTTCCGCTTCGGTTAGCCCACTATAGAGCGGATCTTGGCCTGGATACATTTCGCTCTCTTTGGTAAGAGGTGGAATAGCCACATCATAACCCCGACGCCAGATCTTGACTTGTTCTTCACCATATTTAACAGCCGTCTCAGATTTGTTGAGACCCTGAAGAGCACCGTAGTGACGTTCATTAAGCTTCCAAGATTTCCTGATTTCAATCCCCTCTTCCTGCAGTTCTTCTAAAACAATATTTAACGTTCGATTAGCTCGCCTAAGAACTGAGGTAAAAGCAAGGTCGAAGCCAAAGCCCTTTTCTCGGAGCGCGCGCCCCGCCTCGTGAGCCTCGTTCTCTCCTTGCGGGGTTAAATCCACATCAACCCAACCGGTAAAACGATTCTCTTTATTCCAAACACTCTCACCGTGACGTAATAAAACAACTTTAAACATAATTTTTATCTTAGCATATCTAATTAAAAGAGAAAAACGACGACAAAAACTATGGCTACAATTATCCGATAAATACCAAAAGCGATAAAATTATTATTACGGATGTAAGCTAAGAAAGTTTTAATCGCCAAAAGGGCGACCAAGAAAGAAACGACAAAACCAATTAGCAATAAACCAAACTCGTTAGAAGTGAAGTTGGGTGAAGATTTTGCCAGATCGAGGACCGTGGCCGAGAGCATGGTCGGTACCGCCAACAAGAAAGAAAATTCAACAATCGTCTCTCTCTTGAGACCAAGAGCCAGACCGCCGACAATCGTCGCCGCTGAACGTGACACCCCTGGAATAATAGCCATAGATTGGCACAAGCCAATTATTACCGCTTGTCGATAAGAAATTTTTTCTAAACTATCTAACTTGGAGGTTAAACCTCCAAGTTGTTGATTCCCCTCTTGTCGCGAAAGCCAGAGTTCGAAGATTATAAGGATGATACCGCCCAAAAACAAACTAGCCACTAC
>DAOTDH010000066.1:0-3542 GCA_035453545.1 Minisyncoccota bacterium | reverse complement strand
ATATCTCTACCAACAAACCAACGGGGAATTTATTATCATTGGCTGTGGGGGAATCTTCTCCGCTCAAGATGCTTACAACAAGATCAAGGCCGGAGCCTCACTCCTACAGATGATCACCGGAATGATCTTCGAAGGGCCTCAGGTTATTAGCGAGATCAATCAAGGCCTCGTCAACTTGCTCAAGAAAGATGGTTACAAGAATATTAGTGAGGCCGTTGGCCGGGGAAGCTAGAGGTCGGACATCAGGCTAGTTGTCCGAAGTCCAACTTCTGGACTCCTTGAAGTTGGACTTCGGACAACGGCAATGATAAAATCAAAATATGAATATGAAAATAGACACCGATGCCAAAAAAATCAACGAGCTTCTCACTCGTGGAGTAGATGAAATTATTGGCAAAGAAGAACTCGAGCAACAACTAAAAAATGGCCAGGAGCTAAGAATCAAACTAGGGATTGACCCAACAAGCCCAAACCTTCACCTTGGCCGATCCATCCCTCTCTTAAAATTGCGTGATTTCCAAAATTTAGGGCATAAAATCGTTTTCATTATTGGCGACTTTACCGGTATTATTGGAGATACTTCCGACAAAGAAAGCGAACGACCGATGCTCTCTGAAGAACAAGTTGCCGAGAACATGGAAAGTTATATTGAGCAAGCTGGTAAAATTTTGGATTTAAAAAAATGTGAGATTGTCCACAATAGTGATTGGTTAAAGAAACTCGGTTATGCCGAAATAGGCAAACAGGCTGATACTTTTTCTCTCAGTGATTTTATCGCTCGAGAAAACATCAAACGACGACTTGATGCCGGCAAACGTGTTTCTCTTCGCGAACTGCTTTATCCTTTAATGCAAGGTTACGATTCTGTTGCCATTAAGGCTGATGTCGAAATCGGAGGAACAGACCAACGCTTCAATATCTTGGCCGGTCGAGAAATGCAACGCTTGTATAACCAAAAACCGCAAAGTATTATCACCAACCCTTTAATCGCCGGCACCGATGGTCGCAAAATGAGCTCGAGTTGGGGCAATACCATCAACCTCGTGGCTAAGCCAGATGACATGTTTGGCAAAGTAATGTCTCTTCATGATGATTTAATTATTACATATTTTACATTAACAACTCGTTTGGACCTTTTGGAGATCAACAAAAAAAAGAAATGTCTCGAAGCCGGCGAGAACCCCCGCGACATAAAGCTAGAATTAGCTCACGAAATAGTAAAGATGTACCACGGCGAAGACGAAGCGAAGACGGCTCAAGCTAATTGGGAAAAAACTTTCAGTCAAAAAGAAATCCCCGACAATATCCCCAAGCTCAAGCCTACCGCTTACGATATTATGACCGTCCTCCTCGAATCCAAACTTGCCGAATCTAAGTCAGAAGCCAGACGGGCTCTCGAACAAAACGGGGTTAAGGTCAACGAAGAGGTAATTACTGATCCTAAGTTCGAAACCAAACCTAGCGACATCATCCAAAAAGGCAAACGCTATTGGGTAAAAGTGCTTTAAAATCAACAATATTTATGAAATAAGCAACATCATATCTGACACTCTTTAATCTTTTCCCTTGGGGTTAAGCCATTAATTCCCAGATGCTCTCGCTCATTGTTGTACCAATCAATATACTTCTTCTGCTTTTGTTCTAGTTGCTCCAACGAAGAAAAAGGTGTTCGATCCCAGAATTCTTCACGATCAGTTCGGTGACTTCTTTCCACCTTGCCATTCTGAGCTGGCTTGCCCGGCTGAATCAAGTAATGAACGATGCCGTGAGACAGGCAAGCTTGGTCAAAGTGATGTCTCTTTCGTTGTCCGATGGCCTTGTATGCTCCAACATAGCGATTGGTGAATATACTGCCATTGTCTGTCTTCACGCCAGAAATTTTGAAAGGGGCAGACGAGATTAAGGCTTCAAGAAAACGTACGGCGTTTAAATGGAGCTTAAGCCAACGCTCTTTCTCGGTGGCAATCAAAATCTCGTTATTGTGGGTCATATTAGTCATATTCTGCCATTGTCAGATATGATGGTACACAATACCTTTAGATATTGACTTTTATACCTACCTATGCTATTATTGTAATAGGTATTGAATTAAGGTCTTTAACTTAGGAAACAACACGGAAAGGAGGTCCTCATGGATACTCAGAAAATTGCGGAGCGGATGGCCGGTTATGCCACATTGACCGCAGTGTCGGTGATCATTGATGACGTCCTTTGGCCAGCAGTTATGTTATGGCAAGGGGCGGTCTTTGGTGGCATCACCATGTTTTGGATTGCCCTGCTGGCAAACTTGGTCATGCTTTGGGCTTACGATAAGCTAAAGAGAGACGTCCTCTGCTTCGAAGCTCTACGCGAGCTAACCGAGCAAGAACCAGTAGGATTAGGCAAACAATTATTGGTGAGGGCTATCCACACAGGTCGTGTGCCAGCGTTCATTGCCATTTCCTTCTATGACCCGTTCCTTTCCGTAATCTACATGCGGAGAGGAGCAGGGAAGTACACGATGGAAAATCGCGACTGGAGCTATTTTGCTCTGGCCATGGCAATTGCTTGCCTTGGTTGGACATTTTTCTGGCAGGTTATAATAATTGCCGGGGAAATTATCTGGAATTTTTTTTAAAATTTCAACCGTCTGTTTACACTGGGGCCAACTTGAAATTCTCAGGTTGGCCCCTTATTTATCTAGTTACAATTAATTTTGAATTTATCATTTTAAAGCGTATAATTAAGAGTGAAATAAAAATACTATTATGAAGATTGAAGATCTCTACACCCCGCTAGAAGAAGCTCGCGAAGAAATTAAGCGAAGGTGGGCTGACAAAGACTTAGAAAAAAAGGTAACTGAATTTTTAAAAGGGAAAATCCCCGAAGCTTTTTTGTCTGAACCAAGAGCTGTCTCTACCACCCACGTCGCTACCCCCAACTGGGCACTCTTAGAATTTAGAAACAGAGCCCAGGAACTAGGACTTAAACCTCTTGTTTTTGAATATCTAGAAGATATTTTTATCACTACCAACTTCGACAAAGCGTCGTTGGCTCGCATGGTCTTCTATCATGGACGTGATGACCACGGCGATATGATGACGACCAGCCGTCAAGCCATAGACCTAACCGGGAAAGAAGAAAAAAAGAAACTAAAAGAGATTAAAACCCTCTGGGGAGAAGATTTTGTCGGCTTCCACCACAAGATTTTTGATTCTTACTGTCTTGGAGTTGAAATCGCTGACGGTTCAAGTTTCTATCACGAGATGGGCCAATACTCTAAAAAATATTATCCTTATATACTCGCTTTGTATATCAGAAACGGAGTCCTCTTCGAGAATTATATCGCTAACAAACATGAACAAAAATTCTTAGATGAAGTTTTGTTCCCCGCCTTTGAACTAGTGCAAAAAGAATTCGGGCTAAAACCTCTGATCGTAACAATCGCTCCCCAAAATGAAGCCGACAATAAATATTGGTGGTGTTACCCTGAATTTATAAAAAATCTTATACCTAAAAAAGTAAAAACCGACGGAATTGAAGATCGAGAAATAATCTATGAT
>DAOTDH010000065.1:0-3550 GCA_035453545.1 Minisyncoccota bacterium | reverse complement strand
TCTATGTTGTGCGACATATACCATAGTTATCCACAGTTAGCTTTTTATCCCTCCCCTTTACACCTTTGACAATATGTTTTATTTTTGCTAATATAATTTTCGGACCAAAAAGACTAGCCGTGGGGGTTAGTCTTAAAACTTTAAGAAGGAGATGTCCATGTTAGAGTATGAAGGAAGAAACACTTTGTTTGCGGTAGCTCACGGTGCTCCCCTATCCCAAGAAGAAGCAGAGGGTCTGATACCCCCTAACTGCAGATGGGGAAAAGAGCAAGACCCGGCTTTTGTACAAAGTTGGACCAAAGGTCGAGGCTACCCCAGCCAAAAAAATATTGTTGGCTCTCGGCGTGAGCCCTAGGGAGGAAGAATAACCCCCCCAAGAACTCCCGGAGGCTCCAGTTTTTACCAAGATGGTAATTTAATTGGGGCCTTATTTTTTTACTTCAGCATTTTCAATAGTCACTGGCTCACGGTCAGCTTCCAAGCGAGACAAGCGTCCAAGACCGAAGGCTAGCAAGGCCACCAAGATGACGAGCAGGGCGACAAAAAGCTCTTTCTCGTGGGCCCCCGCCTTGGCGGGGTAAACCTTTACTTTTTCTAATTTTTCCTTTATACTCATAAGGTTAATATTATACCAAATATAGAAATATGGCACATAGAAAAGCTGGTGGTACTGCCAAAAACTTAAGAGATTCTAATCCTAAGTACCTAGGAACCAAGTTAGCCGACGGCGAGTCCGCTCGCGCCGGTAATATTATTGTTCGTCAACGGGGCACCAAGATCATGGCGGGTAAGAATACTGCTGTTGGTAAAGATCACACTATCTTCGCTAAGACCGAAGGCAAAGTAAAATTTGGCACCAAGCGCAAGCTCGGTTTCAATGGCCGAGTAAAAGTAATGAAGACTGTCTCTATTGAATCAAAATAGAAATTTCTTTACGAGAGTCGCCCGCTTTCAGGGCAATTTTTGTTTCCCCCACCTCTTTTATCGGTTTAGTTAAGACGATAAGGTCAGCTGGTAAATATATTCCCAACTCTTTCTTTACTGCTTCAACGATATCCTTCTCATGGAGAGAGGCGAAGAGGTGACCAGCTTCATTAGCTTTAACCTTAATTACCAAGGGACTCTCCCCTACTTTAAGTAAAAATTGCTCGACTAAACTTAGAGTTTTTTTCGTCTGCTCTAATTGCCCCTGCTTAATCCCTAAGACTCGAGACAAATTATCTGGAGTTGCCAAAACGGCCTTTTTGTTCCCTAACAAAAAATTTCGTGCGAAGCCATCATTGACATCCTTGACTTCGTGTTTTCTGCCAACTTTCGCTACATCTTGAAGTAAAATAATTTTCATATCTATATTCCTACTATTTCTTCAATAAAATTTCAATGGCTTTATCAAGCTGGGGGTCACGACCAGCTTTGAAGTCCTCTTCGGTGATAGCGACGGCGACATCGGGCTGGAGGCCATTGAGAGAGATAGAATGGTCCTTAGGAGTATACCACTTAGCAATTGTCACCTTAAGGGATGAGCCACCTTCGAGTGGGATGAGTTCTTGCACGGAGCCCTTACCAAAAGTCTTCTCCCCAACTAAGATCGCCTTACCATACTCCGACAGAGCACCGGCCAAAATTTCTGAAGCTGAAGCGCTACCACGATCAATTAGAATTACCATTTTCAAATTGTCAGTAAAAATGTCATAACCGCGACTACGATAGACGCGATCCTCAGTCTCGCCACCATGCTTCTCTACCACCACCGGCTTACCGACTGGCAAGAACCAGCTAGCCATATCGACAGCAGCATCAAGAAAACCTCCTGGATTACCACGCAAATCAATAACCAATTTATCTTTCTTACTCTCGACAAAACCACGCAAGGCGTCGCGGAAGAGGTTTGGTGAGACCGCCGAGAAATTATAGAGACGAATAACATAGACACCCTCTGGTGTCTCCTTCGTATCAATAGTTGGGATAATAATCACATCCCGAGTAATAGACACTTCGAAGGGTTCTGTCTTCTCAACCGAAGTTTCAGCACCTCGGAACAGAGTTAATCTAACCACTGTCCCCTCTGGTCCGCGAATCAAGTTCACTGCCTCGTCGGTGCTTAAGTTACTCGACAACTTGTCGTCAATTTTTAGAATCTTATCACCCGCTTGCACACCAGCTCGTTTGGCAGGAGAATTCGGTAAAGGGGCAACAACCGTCAAGACATCGTCCTTAATCCCAATCTCCATCCCCACTCCACTAAAATTACCGCTAATTTCTTCTTCGAATTTTTTCTTCTCCTCGGGCGGAAGAAATATAGTATAAGGGTCATCAAGAGAATTGGTCAAGCCAGCAATTGCTCCCCAAACTCGTTCTTGGTCTGTTGTCTCTTTAGTTGTCGAACTGTTACCGTTGTCAGCTACGTACTTCTCATCAAGAATATTCCACGCTTGCCAGAAAGGAGAGAAATCGACAGTACTTGGCCGGCCCGCCTCCTTCCCTACCAGAGTCGTAACTTTTTCCTCAGCCGAATGTTGTTCAGTGCCAAAATAAAAACCTAGCGAAAAAGTAGCGGCCAGAGCCCCCACTACCACCAACCAAGCAAACCATTTTGCCCTAGCAATTTTAGTCATTAAACTAATTATCGCAAATTGCCCCCTTGTGGTCAAATCGGAGAAAAGTTATAATTTGCAATAATGATCAAACAACTTAAATATAAAAATGTCACCTGGATTGACATTATCAAACCAACCCGCGAAGAGGTCGAGAATTTAGCCAAGAAGTACAAGCTCCATGATGTCGCCGTGGAAGAAATTTTGAATTCCTCTACCCGCTCCAAAGTAGACTGGTACGAGAACAATATCTACCTCGCCCTCCACTTCCCAGTTAATAAGTATGATATCGCTGAAATTGACTTCATTCTTGGCCAAGATTTTATTATTACCACCCACACCGAAACAATCCAACCTCTAGCCGAATTCGCCCAAATTCTGGATGGCGGTACTGATAACAAGAAGGACAAAGACTTCCACGCGGGGCATCTCTTCTATTATATGATGCGTGAGCTTTATGATCCACTCGAGATAGAGTTAGATAATATTAATAACAAACTGAAGAAAATCGAGACGAAGATATTCGCCGGGCAAGAGGCCGAGATGATTCGCTCACTCTCTCATGCCAATCAGCAACTTCTTGATATTAAGTGGTCACTCAAGTTCCATCGCGAAGTTCTTAATTCTCTAGCTAGCGTGGCTAAAGATTTTTATGGCAACAAGTTCGAACATTACCTGCGTTCTATTATTAGCGAATATGAACACATTGACGAATTAGTAAAGAGTAACCGTGAAATTTTCGTTGAGCTTCACAATACCAACGAATCATTAATTACTATCAAAAATGGTATTACGATGCGCGTCCTCACGACCCTCGCCTTCATCTTCTTACCAGTAACTCTTATTGCTTTTATCTTCAGTATGAGCGGTTCTGGGCCTATCGTTGAGAAATATCTCGGTTGGCACGGAGTTATCCTCTTACAAATCATCGTAGCTCTTACCGCTACCGGCATAGC
>DAOTDH010000064.1:0-3557 GCA_035453545.1 Minisyncoccota bacterium | reverse complement strand
CAAAGTCAAATATAATACCGACCCAACTAAACTATAAAATAACAAATAAAGTAAAACAGCCAAGACCCCCACATAATACCATGAGTAAGAAAAAATTAACGATAGTAAAAAAACAAGACTCACCCACCAAGGTAAGGCAACAACCGAAATTAACAATAAAAGGCTTAAACTAAATCTTGGCATGATAAATCTCTAACCATTTAAGTTGCCACAAGTTCACCAGTGTCTTAACAAGAATAGTTTGGTTAGGCTGACTGGGGTTCTTGCTAATATAACGAACTGTGCCAATCAATAAATTATTGTACAGAGGAGTTACCACCTTATCACCCACGGAGATCTCTGTATCCTTAGGTAGAGAGATCGAAAAATTACCCGCCCCAGACCCTAAGGCAAGAGCTGGGATATTATTAGGACCAATCACCACCGACAGACTCTCTTCGGCCGATGATAGACGAATCTTAGAGAACCAAGGGCCGACCTCAGCCACTCGACCAATCAAGACAGAACTCTCCGCCACAGCGAGATCTCCAACTTGCAAAGGCCGAGAAAGATTATCCTGACCAACATCAATTAGGAGTGTCTGGTTGGGAATAAAATTGGGAAGAAAAATAACTTCACCGACAATCGGTAGCTCTTTCTCACCAATCTTCCCCAAAAGGCTACGCAGATAATTGTTGTCGTCCTCTTTTTGATTACGTGCCAGAAGTTTTATCTTTAAATTATTATTCTCTTCTCGCAAGAGACGATTCTCAATTACCAACTTGTTCTTATCACGGAAAAAATCGACTACCGCTTGCCCGCCAGCAAAAAGACCCTCACTCCCCCACCAAATTGGCCGGAAGATATAACTTAAAGGACCAGCCACCGGTCGAAACAAAAAACCGCCCAAGAAATAAATAGCGAGAAAAACAATAAGGAAGCCAGAAACCTTCCAAATTAATTTATTACGAGAAACTTGATAATGATGTCTTCTCACCATTTAGCGTGGGGTTAATTCTTCTTCATTATCGATTAAAATATCGCGGTAAGCTTCAATATCATCAAGAATAATACCTGTCCCTCGGACAACTGAGGTTAAAGGATCCTCGGCCAGATGCACGGGGATTTCTAATTCCTTACTCAATAGTTCGCCAAGTCCACGGATGAGTGATCCGCCACCAGTAATAACCAAACCTCGACGCATAATATCGGAAACGACCTCGGGTGGAGTCGATTCGAGGACCTCCTTGACAGCATCAACAAAAATATTAAGAGAATTGAAAATTGCTTCGCGGACATCAGAGTCGGTAATCGCGACCTCTCGAGGCAAACCGGTCACCAAGTCTCGCCCTCGCACCATAATCTCATTGTTGCCCTCTTGCTTCAAAACAGCTCCGATCTTCGTCTTAACTTCTTCGGCTGTTCGCTCACCTAATAAAATTTTGAACTCATCGCGAACATAATTGATAATATCTTGATTAAAACGTTCGCCAGCGATGAGGAGGTTCTTGACCTTGACCAAACCACCGAGGGAGATTACCGCAATGTCGGTGGTCCCACCACCAATATCGACAATCATGTTGCCGACCGGATCAAAAATTGGCATCTCGATCCCAATCGCAGCGGCGACTGGTTGTTCGACAATATGCACAGCCCGTGCGCCAGCCGCAATGGCCGCATCGCGTACCGCTCGACGTTCAACATTCGTAATACCAGAAGGTACCCCGATCACAACTCGAGGACGGAAGATATTAGTCCCAACCAGAGTCGCTGTCTTCTTAAGGAAATAGGCCAACATCTCCTCAGCCACCTCATAATTAGAAATAACGCCACCAACCAGAGGCTTAATCGCTTGGATGTGAGCCGGAGTGCGACCAATCATCTGACTCGCATCTTCACCAACAGCTACCACGCGACCCGTCTTCTGATTGATCGCCACAATTGACGGCTCAGCAATAATAACACCATGACCCTTAACATAGACCAGAGTATTAGAAGTCCCTAGATCAATCCCAACATCATTAGAAAAAATTTTAGAAAATTGCCAAAACATATCAATCTTTCTCTCGGTTAATTATTTTGCTAACGCTACTAATTCTTCTAGACTTACCATCTTCACCTCGCCCCCTTGTCTCTCCTTCAATTCAAATTTGCCTTCTTTGAGAGTCTTGTCGCTGACCACAACGCGATAAGGCATACCAAGCAAATCGGCATCGGCAAACTTCTCACCCGCCGGAACATCGCGGTCATCATAGAAAACTTCTACTCCTTCCTTCTCCAAATCAGCATATAATTTATCAGCTGCTTCAGCTGAAGTTTCAGAACCAGGGACCCAAACTAAGTGCACAGTAAATGGCGCGATACTCTTAGGCCAGACAATCCCTTTGCCATCTGATAATACCTCCACAATGGTACCCATCAAACGATCAACACCTATCCCATAACAACCCATAAGTGGATTGGCCTTCTCGCCAGATGAAGTAATAAATTCTAGACCCAAAGAAGAAGAATACTTGGTACCTAGTTCGAAGATGTTGCCAACCTCAATCCCTTTCTTCTCAACAAGATCTTCCCGCTTGAGACCAAGCAATGATAGAGTCTCTTCGTCTAGGACCTCCTTATTAACAGCCAGCCCCTTTTCTTCAGACAAATAAATCGTGTCCTCTCCTACCTCGCTTAAGGTCTGGTACTCGTGACTATATTTACTAAAAATTCCTCCGCTCGCAAAAGTTATGAAGGTCTTGTCGCCTAAACCAACGCGTTCAAAAATCCGCTCATAGGCACCCTTCGCTTTATCATAAAAATCTCTAAAGTCGTCTTCGCCAGAATGGAAAGAATACATATCCTTCATCGTGAACTCTCGGCCCCGCATGATACCACTCTTGGCCCGAGCTTCATTACGAAACTTCTTTTGGATTTGATAGAGATAAATTGGTAAGTCCTTGTAAGAGCTAATGTGACTAAGTAACATCTCGACAAATTCTTCTTCATGCGTTAAGCCTAAACCTAGCTTGCCACCGGATTTTAATTCGGTCTTAAACCAATTGTCGACAACGTCATCACTCCAACGATTCGTCTTCTCGTACAAAGCGGGATTCTGCAGAACAGTCATCTGCACTTCTTGGCCACCAAGAGCATCCATTTCTTCTCGGATAATTTTTTTTATTTTTTCGAGGACTCTTAAACCGAGAGGTAAATAAGAGTAAACCCCGGCCATTTCTTTATTAATAAAACCAGCGCGGATAAGAAGTTTCGCATTCTTAGCCACTTCGTCTTTAGGCGCTTCGCGCCTCGTTTTGGTGAACAATTGAGATTGTCGCATATGCCCCTATCTTAACGTAAAAACCCAAGGGGGTCAAAGAAGGCCTAAAGGTTAACAAATCACCCCAAATTATAAGAGTTTTACAATATCGCTCACGGCGATGACAAGCATAAGGAGAATGAGGAGAATGAAGCCAAACATATTGAGAGCATTAGCAACGACAGGCTTTATCGGCTTGCGAGTTATCGCTTCAATCACATCTAAGAGCAAGCGTCCCCCATCGAGCGCCGGGAAAGGTAAGAGATTAAGAATCGCT
>DAOTDH010000063.1:0-3571 GCA_035453545.1 Minisyncoccota bacterium | reverse complement strand
AAGAATAAGTTGTTGACCTCTTGGTATCTTCTCTTGATTATTTCTAACATTATTATTCTCTATTACACGGCAACGCGCGGAGCCATTCTTGGTTTTATCGGGGGAGTCATTCTGACTTGTTTATTGTTAGCAATTTTTAAATCAGGTCAAACGAGAAAGATAGCTGGAGGCTTAGTTATCGTTGCCTTACTTCTTATTGGGGGTTTTATTTCTATTAAGAATACAGATTTTATCCAACAGAGTCCTGTTTTGTCTCGTTTTGCCTCAATCTCCTTAACGGAGACGACGGTGGGTTCCCGAATGATGGTTTGGCGGATGAGTTGGCAGGGGTTCAAAGAACGTCCCATTCTTGGTTGGGGTCCCGAGAATTATTCGCTAGTCTTTAGTAAGTATTACGATCCTAAGATGTACGGGCAAGAACCGTGGTTCGATCGTTCGCACAACATTTTCTTCGATTGGTTGATTAACGCTGGTCTCTTGGGCCTGCTCGCTTATCTTTCTGTTTATCTTATTTCTCTTTATTATCTCTGGTTTGGTTGGAAGCCAAAAGAAGATAAGAAAGGGGAAAGAGATTTTGCGACTTCGGTCGTGGCCAGTAGTTTGCTCACCGGTTTGTTGGCGGGATATTTCTTCCATAATATTTTTGTCTTCGATAATTTAATTAGTTATATTTTATTCTTTTCTTTAATTGCTTTTATCCATATCACGACAACCAAGAAAGAAGAAGAAAAAAACTTAGCTGTTAAAAAAGATTATCAAGCGAAAAAAAATAATAACCAAGAAATCGCTTTGATTCCGACTGTTGGGGCGATTGTTGTCGTTGTTGTTTTGGTTTGGTGTCTTTATATTCTTAATTATCAGCCGTACAAAGTTTCGGTTGATCTGATCAGGGCAATTCATCCGCAAACTTCAGTGGCTGATAGTTTGACTATTTTAAAATCTGTTTTTGCGAGAAAAACTTTTGGTTCGGGTGAAGCGCGCGAGCAGTTAGTTGTTAAGACGATAAATACACTTAATGACGCGAATGTCTCTAACGAAGCCAAAAAGGTTTTTGTCGCTTTGGTGGCAGAGCAGATAAGAGAACACCAAACTCATTTTGCCAATGATGCTCGTTCCAATTTGCTCTTTGGCTCTTATCTCACAATGTTGGGCCAGAGCGATGAGGGTTTGGCTTTCTTGCAGAAAGCGTTGACCGAAGCTCCTAAGAAGCAACAAATATTATTCGAACTTGGCAATGCTTATGTCCGAAGACAGGATGCCAACAACGCCATTAAGGTGACGAAAGAAGCTTATGAACTTGAGCCCGCTTATACTGAGGCGCGTAAAATGTATGCACTTATCTGTTTGATGACCAATCAAATTGCTTTGGCGAATGAATTATTATTGCCGATTAAAAAAGAGGCATCTTATTATGATGATGAACGTTTCGTCGACGTTTATACGCAAATGGGGAATCAAATTGCTTTGCAAGAAATAATCGATTTGCGCGAAAAAAATAAATAGAAAAATTTTTTAAAAATTATTTTTTAAAAAAATAAAATAAAAAATTCTGAAAAATATTTTTCAGAATTTTTTATTTAGTTATCCACAACTTTTTTTAAAAAAATGTTGTCGCAAATTTATTTTTAGAGGATAATTAACAGTAAGAGTAACAACGTTGATAAAAGGTCGAATGTTGTTAATCATCTTTTAAAAAATAAAAATAAAAATAAAAATTATGGCAGCAAAAAAGAAGGCTAAGAAGGCCGTGAAGAAAGTCGCTAAGAAAAAGAAAGTCGCTAAGAAAAAGAAGGCTTAGTCCTTTTCTAAAACTTACACCAAGAAAACCCTGCTCGCAAAATTGCGAGCAGGGTTTTCTTCTTGCCCCCCTTTTCCTTCTCCCGCCAGGCCTCAAGAGAGCCTGAGACCTGGCGGGTTTAATTATCACAAAAATGTGCTAATATAAGCAGATTATGTCTATATTAGAATCTATTTTTGGTTCGGCTAGTAGTCGTTTTGTTAAAGAGGTTAAGCCTCTCGTCGAGAAGATTAATTCTCTGTCTGATGATTATAAAACTTTGTCTGATGTTGCTCTGGCTAACAAAACTTCTGAATTTAAACAACGCTTAGCCCAAGATGAGGATCTTGATGCCCTTTTGCCCGAAGCCTTTGCTGTTGTACGGGAAGCTTCGAGTCGTTTGCTCAATCAAAGACACTTCGATGTCCAATTGATGGGGGGCATCGCGCTACATCAAGGCAAGATTGCCGAGATGCGCACGGGTGAAGGTAAGACTTTGGTCGCGACTCTTCCCGTCTACCTCAATGCGCTGACAGGGAGAGGATCTCATGTTGTCACGGTGAACGATTATCTGGCTCGTCGCGACGCTGTGTGGATGGGGCAAATTTATTCTTTTCTTGGTTTGTCGGTTAGCGTGTTAAACAATCAGACTTCTTACCTCTATGATCCTAACCATCAGGATTTAGATAAAGAGCGAGACATTGAGGGATCTTTTAAGGTTGTTCACGAATTTCTTCGTCCTTGTTCACGAGTTGAGGCCTATTCGGCCGATATTGTTTATGGCACGAATAACGAATATGGTTTCGATTATTTGCGAGATAATCTTGCTTATGAGCCAACTGGGCAAGTTCAGAGACGAGGTAAAGAAGAAAGGCATAACTTTGCGATTGTAGACGAAGTTGACTCTATCCTTATTGACGAAGCAAGAACCCCACTTATTATCTCAGCTCCTTCGGGTGAGTCGGAGAAGCTCTATGAGACTTTTACCCAAATTGCCAATAATTTAAAGAAAGATGAAGACTATACCGTGGACGAGAAATTCAAATCTATATCTCTAACTGATGACGGTATTACTAAAGCTGAGAAAATGCTCGGGATTGAGAATATCTACACCGATAAGGGAATTAAGTATGTGCACCACTTAGAGACCGCGGTGCGAGCCAAGGCTCTCTTCGAGCGAGATAAGAATTATGTGGTTAAGGATGATGAGATTATTATTGTCGATGAGTTTACTGGTCGTCTCCAGCCGGGTCGTCGTTGGTCAGAGGGTTTACATCAGGCTATCGAGTCTAAGGAGGGTGTTACGATTAAAGAGGAATCAAGGACTTTTGCCACTATTACTCTCCAAAATTACTTCCGTCTCTATAAAAAGTTGTCTGGTATGACTGGGACAGCTCAGACTTCGACCGAGGAATTTATTAAGGTTTACGGCCTTGATGTTGTGTCTATACCGACCAACAAGGTGGCTCAGCGTCTGGATTTACCTGATTATATCTTCCAAACCGAGAAGGGGAAGTTTTTGGCTGTAGTGAAGAAAGTTAAGGAACTCCATGAGAAAGGACAACCAGTCTTAATTGGTACCTCATCTATCGAGCGAAACGAAGTTCTTTCCGCTTATTTCAAAAAAGAAGGAATTCCTCATAAATTATTGAACGCTAAGAATCATGAGGAAGAGGGGACTGT
Source organism: Minisyncoccota bacterium (assembly GCA_035453545.1). Classification (GTDB taxonomy): domain Bacteria; phylum Patescibacteriota; class Minisyncoccia; order Phycocordibacterales; family XYD1-FULL-46-19; genus CAIPHT01. The sequence goes on along the minus strand of DAOTDH010000063.1, from coordinate 111 downwards.
TATTGCGGGAGCGGGAGCCAAGGGTGCTGTCGTGATTGCGACGAATATGGCTGGTCGTGGTGTCGATATTAAGCTTGGTGGCCCAACCCCGACTGAGGCGGAAGCGGAGAC
>DAOTDH010000062.1:0-3596 GCA_035453545.1 Minisyncoccota bacterium | reverse complement strand
GGACGATGATTTGACCTTTGAAGAAATAGCCAAAGTTGTGGACCGGCCAATGGCGACGGTAAAAAGTCAGTATCGACGGGCCCTCTTGTTTTTGCACCAAAACTCCTCTTTGTCTCGTATTAAGTGATATATGGGTCAATTAGGTTTAATTAATTTACCTGCCGGTCTAGAACAAAATGTTTTGCTTAGACTTGATCGGGAACAAAAAAAGCGAGCAAAGATTCAGCTAATTATTTTTGGTCTAGTTGACCTTATGACTTTAGCTGGCCTAGTTGTAAGTATTGTCTTTTTGTCTAATCTTTTTGCCCAGTCTGGTTTCTTCCAATACCTTTTCCTAATTTTCTCTGATGGCTCGTTGCTCTTCTCCTTTGGGCAAGAATTGCTAATGTCTTTGATTGAGTCCTTACCGATCTGGGGAGCGATTATTTTCTTTTCTTTTATTATCATTTTGGTTTGGTCTCTTGCCAAAACGATCAGTCAAGCTCGAGTATTCTTATTACCAGTTTAAATTTATATTATTATGATTAAAATTAAAAATATTTGGCAATCTAGGTTCTTCCGGGGAATTATTTTTACTTTAGCTGTCGTCGTTACGGTACTCGTTATTTTCCAAGCTGGTCGTTTTGTTGGTTTCCGTCAGGCCAGTTTCTCTTATCGACTGGGAGACAATTATTATCGAGCGTTTGAAGGGCCTCGTCTTGGAGGAATGAAGGAAGGCGGCATGCCTTTTGGTGATTTGCCTAGTGGTCATGGTGCTGTTGGTGAAATTATTAAAGTTAGTCTACCCACTTTGATTGTTTCGACTCCAGATAATTTAGAGAAGACAATTTTACTTAAAGAGGACACTTTGATTAGGCATTTTCGGGAAGAAGTTTCATCGGCTGATCTTAAGTCTGGAGACATGGTCATTGTCGTTGGTGAACCTAATCAAGACTCAATTATTGAAGCTAAACTGATTCGTATTTTGCCACCGGCGCCATTACCAAGAGGGGAGGTTAATGATTAATTCTAAAAATGAAAAGTTTTTGGTCTAAATTTAATTTGTTCGAAGTAAAAAAATATCTAACCAAACACAAGCTTATTAGTTTTATTCTCTTAGTCTTGGTTGTCGGTGGAGGATACGAAGCTTATATTTATTTTACCGATACTAGCGATCTTCCTCGTTATCTTATTTCGACAGTGGAGAAGGGGACAATTCTCCAGACTGTTTCTGGTACCGGACAAGTCTCGGCTTCGAGTCAAATTGATCTTAAGGCTAAGACTTCGGGTGATGTTATTTCTGTAAACGTGAGTAGTGGCGATTATGTTTATGCTGGACAAATTCTTGTTAAATTAGACTCTCGTGATGCCGAGGTTGCTCTTGAGACGGCTAAACTTAATTTGGCTAAAGCTCAAGGGGTGGAACTTTCTTCACCGACGACGTTAGCCGCTGGTTTGTCTAAGAATTCTTCTGATTCCGTAACTCTTATAAACAGGTTTTTTATTAATTCGGCGGAAATTTTGGATGGTCTCTACAATATTTTAGAAAATTATACTGTTTCTGTTTACAAGATGAACCTTCCTGATAATAAATCTAGAGAATATTATAAGACAGCCTCTTCGAGCTATTACAAAGCGAAGAAATCTTCAGATCAATTGTTGGCTGATTATCGGACGGCGAGTGGTAATTTTACTGACACTCAAGTTTCGGTTTTACTGGCGGAGACTATTGCTTCGGCTCAAGCTCTTTTTCAGGCGACGAAAGATGCTAATATCTATGTTCTTTATGTTTACAATAACACGGCAGAGAACCTTCGTTCGGCTGATCTTGTTTCGGATCAAGCTGACCTAGAGACCTGGGTACAGACGGTCAATACAGATATTTCTTCCTTAACCTCTAGTCGAGATACAGTGTTGGATTCAGCTTACGAAATTAAGTCATTAGAGACAGCTCTTAAGCAGAAGGAATATGCTTTAGAAGATTGCTATATTCGAGCCCCGCTTGATGGTGTCGTGCAAATCGGGGTAAAGAGAGGCGATTATGTTTCGGGTAGTGTCGGAACTTTTGTTACCAGGCAGAAAATTGCAACAATCTCGCTTAACGAAGTCGACATCGCTAAGGTAAAAGTGGGGCAAAAAGCTACTTTAACTTTTGACGCGATTGATAATCTCAGTATCACGGGCCAAGTCATCGAGACCGATATTGTTGGCACTGTCAGTCAAGGTGTCGTTACTTATAATGTTAAAATTGGTTTTGACACTCAAGATGATCGTGTTCGTTCGGGGATGAGTGTCAGTGCGGATATTACAACCAATATTAAACAGGAGATTATTGTTGTACCTTCGTCGGCTGTTAAAACTCAAGGTGATATCAGTCATGTTGAAGTTGTTGCTAGCAGCACGGCTATCACTAGTGATAATAGTGGGGTTATTCTCGTGGAGAGTCCTCGCACCCAAGAGGTGGTAACAGGTTTGTCTGGCGATACTTTAATTGAGATTATTTCAGGTTTGAAAGAAGGGGATAAGATTATTACTAAAACTATCCCTGGTTCCAGTGTTGCACAAACGTCAACAAATAATGGTAAGTCAAGTGTTGGTTTTGGCGGTCCGCAAATGTTCTAGATTGATTATGATTGAGATTAATGATATTACTAAAACCTATACTACCGGCGATATCAAATTCGATGCGCTTAAAGGATTAACCTTTGATATTAAAGATGGGGAATTTGTTGCTATTATGGGCCCTTCGGGATCGGGTAAGTCTACTTTAATGCATATTTTGGGCGCTCTTGATACCCCAACTTCAGGTAAATATTTTCTAGACGGTAAAGATGTTTCAAAGTTAAGTGAAGACGAATTAGCGGAGATTAGGCGGGATCGCATTGGTTTTGTCTTTCAATCATTCAATCTTTTACCAAGGACAACTGTTTTGCGTAATGTGATGTTACCTTTGGTTTATGCTAAAGTTAACGCCAATGAACGAATCAAACGTGCCAAAGAGGCACTCATGGCGGCTGGTTTGGACGAAGACCATTTTTATCATAAGTCTAACCAGCTTTCGGGTGGGCAAGTTCAGAGAGTAGCGATTGCTCGAGCTTTGGTGAATAACCCCAGTTTAATTTTGGCGGATGAGCCAACGGGGAATCTTGATACTAAGACGGGAGAGATTGTCTTGGGGACATTCCAGCGCCTTAATGAAGAACAGGGTAAAACAATCATTTTAATCACCCACGAACATGATGTGGCCGAACACGCTGATCGCATCATCTCTATTCGTGATGGCGCAATTGTTTTGGATCATCGGCAATACCAGAAGAGAATTATTTATTCTCGCCCCGCTAAAAAATAATTTTTATGCATATTATTGATACTCTAAACGAGACATACTCAGCCTTAACAGCCAACAAAGTGCGTTCTGGTTTAACTGTGTTGGGCATTATTATTGGTATTGCTTCGGTTATCGCGATGCTGGCTATTGGCCAGGGAGCCCAAAGTTCGATTACCTCAAGCATTCAATCGATGGGCTCTAATTTATTGACGGTTCAGCCCGGCGCTCAGCGTGGTCCCGGTGTGGCCGTTAGTTCTGGTCGAGGTTCGGCTCGATCTCTTAAATTATC
>DAOTDH010000061.1:0-3609 GCA_035453545.1 Minisyncoccota bacterium | reverse complement strand
TAAAGTCTCGGGAGCTGTGGATTATTGGGATCTCCTCTCCGAGGAATTGAGAATCTATAACTTCTCGCCTAGTGGCAAGAAACTAATCTATCTCGACGATCGCACTGGTTACTCGACACTCTATCTTGTCGACCTGACAAAAGAAAAGACAAATTATCTCCCCGGCCAACAAATTATCACCAAGAAATATTCGGTCGCCGACTTTATGTTTTGGGATGACGATGTTATCTACTTCTCAGCCAACAGAGAGAGCTCACACCAGTGGTCTCTCTATCGTTACAATCTTACAACACAAGAACTACTAAAAGTCGCTGATAATATCTCTTACAATCAACAAATGCAGAAAGTTGGTCCTAAAGATAACGAAAAACTTCTCTTCACTCAGATCATTAATAATTCGACTATCCCCACTCTCTTAGACCACGGAACAAATAAGTTAAGCTATTTTACCGACATTCAAGCTAATCCAAAAATTTCTGGTTATACCGAGGAAGTGGTAAAACTTGATAGCCTATCGGGAGTCCTACTTAAACCAAGTAATTATTCGGCTAGTGCGAAGTATCCTCTCGTTATCTGGCTTCATGGTGGACCCTATCGCCAAACTTCCCTTGGTTATCATTCTTACTTCAGTTATGGGATGTATGATTGGATGCTTGGCCAAATCGCTAAGAGTGGAGCCCTTGTCTTGAAATTAGATTATCGCGGAAGTTACGGTTATGGCCGAGACTTCGCCGAGAGTATCACGGGCGAAGTCGGGCGCGGTGATGTGTCTGATGTTCTCAAGGCTCAAGCAGAACTTAAAAAAACTTATAAGGTTACCAGCACTTATTTAGCCGGAAATAGTTATGGTGGCTACTTAGCCCTCCGCGCTATCGCTGATAAAAACGCCTACGGCCGAATCTCGGGCGCCCTGTCTATCAACGGCGTAACCGATTGGTTCGTCTTGCTTGATAAATTAGAAAACTCGATCTTCAATGTCCAATTCAATGGCCTCTTAGAAGAAGAGAATAGTGATCTCTACTATCAAGCCAATATTTCTGATCACGTTAAGAATCTGCGTGGCCAAAAAATTATTGTCGCCCAAGCCGAAAAAGATAGCACCGTCCCCGCCAGTCAAGCCGATCATATTGCCAAAATTTTTAATCTAAAAGGTAAAGCTCTAACTTTAGTAAAATATAAAGACGAGGATCACATCTTCCAAAAGAAAAGTAGCTTAGAAGATCTCTGTCGTCAGCTCACCTCACTGACGAGTACTCCGGCTGATTGTCGGTGGAAATAAAAAAGGCGATCGCACGGAAAGCGACCGCCTCAAGAAGTATGTGACACCAAGGGCTTAGAGGTTACAGGTTTAGCTAGCGCCCAGAATGATTAGCTAAACCTAGCTGACTTAAAGTCTCGACCAAAGCTCCCCGAGAGGGCTAGGCCGAGAAGCTCACGGGAATAGGATTCTGACCCCGCAAACTTTGGCAAAAAGGGCAGTAAGTTAGCCACAACCTTCCTTAAGGCAAGGAAGGAGGATGGCCCGACTATTTCTACCGCCAACACGTCGTCCTGAAACAAAGGACCAGATACAACCGCTGACGAAAGAAAAGCGATATTAAGAAAAAACTCCAAAGTCGTTACCTCCTCTTTTTTTGTTTTCCCGAAGAACTTAAGAGACCAATCCTTTTTTATCCTACCAAAATCCTAAAAAAGGTCAAGGGGAAACAACAAACCCGCCTGACGACGAGCTTGTCGCGGGCGGGAATTAAACACTTTCCGTATCTTCTATCTCAGATAACAATTTACGACACCTATCACCTCTGTCATTTTTTACTTGACAAGAGGGAGAACGTCTAAGAACTTCGAGAAAACCAAACCGGCTTTCTCGATCCATTTCTCCAAACCTTGCTTTAATCTGAGAACAAGCCCAATCACAAAGATGTTCTGGTGACTTAAGGTTCAATAAAACACCACTAAGTATGGAACAGGCATCTTTGTAAGGATCCCTAGGTAGTTGAAACAAACTATTATCTTGAGGCATAGTAACACCTCCTTTCCGCTAGCAAAATACCAAAATTAAATTCCAAAGTAAAGGCTATATGAGGCGAAATCGTTTTTTTAGATTAAATGTTTGTTGGTAAAAGCGTAACCGGGTGAACTTTTTAGATATTTTTCAAAATCGTAAGCCAAGTCTTTTCTAGAAAAACGACAGTACCAAATTATTATAAAAGGTGCTTTTGATTTATTTGATTTTGTTTCTTTCCAATCGTGTTGCCGGAGTCTGGTTTTTAAATCAATCGCTTGAAAAAATTAGTAAATAATAAAAGTAAAGGGCCTACCAGAATAAATCTGACAGACCCTGTGTTAAATGATTCTGAATAACTCACGAGCACAAATGGTCAAATGAACCTCCCATAACCTTTTTCCTGCTCGCCCTTGGGAAGAGACGAGATCAGACCTTCAACAAAAGCATCAATGGCCAAATTGCTATAGTAATGACGGCACAACAGAGGATGACATTGCCCGCTCTTGAGCTTGGCATTCAAACACTCGGCGACCTCTTTGTGTCTTGTCGAGCCCCAAATTGAAGGGAAATCGGCTTGATTAATGTTACCAATCGAATAGTCTTTCCGAGACCACTGCGAACACAAGTAGACTTCACCGTCAGGATCAACACCTGCAGTATATTGAAGAGCCGAAATCCAACATCTTGAAGGCATTGGCAGTAATTCTTTAGTTCCTCGCCCAGTAACCGCATCGATTTGGTCATTGGACATCCTTAGGCCATATCGGAAAACATGGGCTAGTCGGGAAATCTGTTCTCCCGACAATTCGACATCTTGCCCAGGTTCGAAATTACCAACGCACCGGATCAAGATGTTGTCTACCCCGAGCCCTTTGAAGTAATTAAAAATCTCCAAAGCCGACTCGAAATTTTCTCGACAGAGCAGTATCTTGACTCCGATCATAATCTCCGAACCCGTTGTTTGTCTCAGCTCAAGCATTTCCAGGATACCCTTCTCCACTTGAAGAAATTGGTTTCCAGAAACACGACACACTTTCTCGTACAATTCGGGGGTATGAGCGACGACGCTAACATTGAAATAGGTGATATTACCACTAATGAGCACCTCTTTCGCCAGAACCTTCTGCAACAAAACTCCGTTGGTATGAATTCCGATCTTGAACGAAAGGTTACACCCAAGAAACAAACTCTCAGCGATGGGTCCGTTGTAAGATAAGGGTTCTCCACCACCCGCGACACTTACACCTTGAACATCCATCGCGACCAATTCTCCAATCAAATCGGTAAATCTCCGATAACCAATTTCAATTTTCTTTTGACAGTTGGCTTTGTTTCTTACTGTGTTAGAACAAAAAGTGCAACTACGAACACAAGTTGGCGTCGGGCAAAGAGCCACTGAGACTGGTGATAGGGCCGTCTGAATAACCTCTTTAACAAGCGGGTCATAGCCGAACAATCTCTCGGGCAAATGATACAACACTCGTCGAGAGGAAAGTTTACCCCCGTTCTTGGACTGGACGAAGGTCGTCACTGTATTTTCAAGCATAACAGTAGTATCCTTTCCTTACCATTGGCCACTGGGAACAGTACCAGTTTTATAC
>DAOTDH010000060.1:0-3700 GCA_035453545.1 Minisyncoccota bacterium | reverse complement strand
TAACATTTTTTTATAATAGCAAAAAATTGAAAATACTCAATTTTTTTGGTACAGTGTAAAAACTGCGGGATTAGTTTAGCGGTAAAATATCAGTTTTCCAAACTGAGGTCGGGAGTTCGACTCTCCCATCCCGCACCGTTACATATTCTTAACAAGAATGTAATTCTACCTGAGCTGTTGACAATTTTTATAAATCAAGTACAATTAAGATACTAAACTTGAACGGCATCCTATATGGGTGCCGTTTGTGTTTCTACTCCCTTTTTAAGAGTTCTCGTAAGTATTCAAAGTCTCGAAAATTACTACCAGCAAATTGACGAATTTCTCGTGCGGTTCTTGGGCCCCGAGCTAAAATAGTAATCTCCTTCCCTAATTCTCTAAGATATTTTAGAACAGGTAAAAAATCCCCGTCACCCGACAAAATAATCGCTCGGTCAAAATTATCTTTTTCCCGAATCACTTTTACTGTCATATCGACATCACAATCGGCTTTTCTCTTTGTCGACTCGTCTTCTTGCTCAAAGAGTTTAACTGGTTTCAAAAATAATCTATAACCAAAAAACTCCAATTTTTTATAAAAACGAACACGTTGGAGGTGTTTACCAAAAAGAACCAACTGTGCCTCGTTAAATTTCTGCTCGTTATTTTTTATGAGCAATAATAAATTCTTTTCTAACTCAACTAAATTAACGGTCTCTTCCTCTTGGTAATTATAAGAAAAATCATATATCTCTACCCCGCCAAAATAAAAAACTTTTTCCGCGTTATATTTTTCTTTGGTATAGACAAGCAATTTTTGGTAGTCAATCTTCCACCCCAGACTTTTCTGTCCACCATAAAAGAGATTGGAAGCGTCAATAAAAACATAAGTTTTCACAAATTCTATTTTAACATCAAGCGTTCAATTCTAAAAACTACAAAAAAAAGACCCCCAGCACCACATAGTGGATTGCTGGGGGTCGTGCGTTTTTCTAAGCAACGGCTGGGTCTTGGTTCTCCCGACTAATATAATGATTTAGATCAGAAGAATTCAAGATGAATGAACGATGGTACTTACCATCTTTTACACTATGTTCAATAATAGAAGTAAATATATGATTCCCCTCTTCATCATTGTATCCCGACAAAACTCGGAAACAGACGTCAGGGCAATCACCTTTACAAATTTTTTCCATTTGATCATTTGGGACAACAGCATAAACTGTCCCGTATTTTGATAAATAATTAATTATGTTTATTAGTACCTTTAATGTGCTAAAAGCAATCTTATTATAATGTTTTATTCTGACGTTCTTGTCATGGACATAATACAACGCCATCTCTTGTCTCTCTTCCAGATCATGTTGAGAGATCCAAAACACATCATTTTCAATCTCTTCACTAAAGACATCTTTCAACTCGATCATCCTAAAAACTTCTCTATTCATCTACGAGTTCTCCTTTGTCCTTGGGACAGTTAGAAAAAATTTTATTCTCCAGCCAATTGCCAAAGAACGTTTCTGCTACAAAAATAGCACGAAAATAATTTTAACGCAATTGTCTAGTGGCGCACTTTGCGCATAAAGAGAAGGACAATAAAAAGAGTTAAGATACTAGCCCAAGACAAAAAATTTTTAAGCTCAAAGGTGTCGAAGATAACAACAATCAAGCCAAGAGCAAACAGACGGAGGAACCAGTCGTCCATGCGACGTTGACCGTGACCAGACTTATACCACTGCCACAGCCAGGCAAGAAGAATAATAATAAGGCCGTAATACATTTTTATTAGATAATATTATTTGAGAAAAAGAGAGCTGAATTATTGGAGATGTCAGAGATAAAAGATCCCAGCAAATATCCACCCACAGCACTCATCAGGACAATCAACGCTAGAGCAATCATGACAAGCAAAAAGATCCAACCCGCGAGGCCAATCACCAAGTACCACACACTTTGCCTCTTTGTCTGGACAGGGGGTAAGTCGCCCTTAACATGACGAACATTACTATAGAGAACGTACACGGCAGTAAGAGCGAGTGGAGAGATAAGGACATTGATCAGAGCTTGAGTAATGAGCAAAATCGCTACCCCAATTTCCTGAGACAGAAGTAAGGTTGTGAGATCGCCCAAGAGAGAGGCGACAAAACTCAAAGTTAAATAAATAATGCCGGTTACAATAACGATAGCAAGAAAGCGACCCAAGATCGGCCAGAAGTATCCTCTCACATACTCACGACTTCGAGTGAGAGCTCGCATCCCTTTGTCTCCTTCAACGACAACAATTAGTTTGGCGAAAATAAAATAGACAGACAAAATTATTCCTGGGATAAGAAAAAGTAGAGCTCCCCCACCCGCGACAAAACCAACAATTATCCCAACCCAAAAGAGAGGCCAAACTTTAGACCAACTACGAGTGAGCGATTCTCTCACAGTAAGTTTGCTTCGCTCGTGCAAAACGACAACCGCCGCTGTCCCTGCCCACAAAATAGAAAAGAGACCCAATCCAAACAAAACAAGAGAAAGCGGAAAATAGAAAAAACCGACCGACTGATAAAGTACCGGGCTAATAGTTAGCAAAGCAAAAGGGACAAGAAGTAAGCCAACAAAAGTTGCAAATTTTTTCTGATAAAGGGACCAAGTCTTCTTACCTAAGTCCGCGAGATTGATTAATTTCGTCATATGATTATTATAAAATATTAGCGACTGGGTACCTCGTCCCTCTTAAGATAAAATTGACTTCTGTCTCTTCTAAGTCGAAAAGTTTCTTGTAGTAATCGACGATAAAATTCTGATCCATACCGTTCTTGCAAGTATAGACATCGATGCTCACGAATTTTTTCTTTGGGAAGGTGTGCAGAGAAACATGGCTCTCAGCAATAACAACAAAACCACTCCAACCACCAGGATCCTTCTCCTCGTTACCAGGGGCAAAATAAACTTGCGGTTCAGAAAGCAATTTCATCCCCACCAGTTTAGGTAATTCAGCAAGAGACCGAAGAACGAGAGCCTTGTCGTTTAATTTTTCGGGATTACCATTATAACCATCGATAGTTAAATGTTCCCCAAAATTGCAAACTTCTTGATTAGCGATCTTGTTCATTTCATTTTTAAAAAATAGATTTTTTGATAAATAAGTGGACTTTTTTATTATACTCTTTTTAACCACGACGCAAAAGAAAAAGTGCCGTGAAACCTCATTTTACAATGTTTCACCAATTTTTTGACCAACTATTTTACCAGTCTAACTAGAAAAAAGTGGTCTCCGCCAAGAGAGTAGAGGAGAGACGGCTGAGATATCCTTTTTTTTACTAGTAGAAAATTTTTAGTATGATATAATTTTGTCATATGGGAAACATTAACAACTTAGTGAGCTCTCTACCTCCGCAGGTTTGGGGTCTCACCACTATCGTTACCGCTTTTAGCGTGACGACATTAATAGCCATTTGTATAATTTGGACTCTCATCTGGAAAGGTCTCGCCTTGTGGCGCGCCGCCAGAAGCGGCGCCAAAATTTGGTTCGTCGTTCTCTTGGTCGTCAACACTGTTGGCCTCCTCGACATCCTCTATTTCTTCTTCATCCACAAGAAGAAATGGGGCAAAAAATAATTAACAAAATTTAACTTAAAAATAAAACTGCTCTTCAAAAAATGAGGAGCAGTTTTATTTTTAAAAAAATTATTTAAACCAAAAACTTTACTGTGTTATAATCAGTTCAATGTTT
>DAOTDH010000059.1:0-3710 GCA_035453545.1 Minisyncoccota bacterium | reverse complement strand
CCTGTTGAGTCTTTTTGTTATGCGGGTCGTATTTTTCTAAGACTTGTAAATATCAAGCTTCTATGTTTTAATATCTCCAGACAAACTTGAACCTCAAAAAGAAAGGAGGACAAATTGAAAATAGGACTCGATTTTGACGGTGTGATATCTGACTGTGGAAGACTTAAGTCTGTTGTTGCAAGAGAACTGTACGGACTTGATCTCCCACCTGATAAGTTTAAGAAGGAAATTATCGTTGATGAAGGACATCTGACTATGGAGCAGTATCGCCATCTTCTTCAGATTGTTTATGGGACAAGGGAAAAGGGTTTATTAATGGAGCCAGTTGAGGGAGCATTTGAATCTATCCTCCAACTGCAGTCTAAGGGTCACACACTTCCCGTTATTACTTCTCGTGGAGAAGTTGAACTTCAGATCGCCAAAGAGTGGTGTGAAATCCAAGGAATTGTTCTTAACTTTGTCGGTGTTGGTCCCAACGTAAACAAGGCCAACGCTTGTTCTGGGCTTGACAGCTATATTGATGACGATCTTGATAAACTTGAACCGCTTGTTGGAATTGTGCCACACCTTTTTCTCTTCTCATGGGGATATAATAGTCACTTAAACGAAGGGACGATCGCGAGACGAGTTAGCTCATGGAAGGAATTTCTCCAGATAATTGAAAGTCTGTGAATGAAATGACGAAAATTACTGAAGGGTGTTCGCTTGTGCGGGCACCCTTTTCTTCTCATTTTTTGTGTTAAGCTTAAAAGATATGAAAAAGCAAAATATTTTAATTTTAATAGTTTTATTAGCAATTCTTTTTGGCGGTCTAATTTTAGTGAAGACTTTTGCTTCAGATCTTATTTGTTGGCCAGCTTGTTCTTCGTCGGAGCCGGTTGCTGGTTTGCCCAATCCGGCTTCGGTTAATTGTGAAGAAGTGGGCGGGACTTTAGATATTCGCACTGACACCTCAGGTGGTCAAGTTGGTTATTGCCTTTTCTCTGATGGGAGCGAGTGTGAGGAGTGGGCGCTTTTGCGTAATGAATGTTCTCTTGGTGGCAGTGAACCAGTCGTCTGCACTAAGGAAGCGAAGATTTGCCCCGATGGTTCGGCGGTGGGGCGAGTTGGCCCCGATTGTGAGTTTACCTCGTGTCTAAAATTAGAGGACAATTTCCGCGGTTTGAATATTAAAGCGGGTGATAATATTACCAGTCCGCTTAAGATCACGGGTGAGGTTCGAGGCAATTGGTCTTTCGAGGCGAGTTTCCCAATTATCCTAACTAATTGGGATGGTCTGATTATTGCGGAGGTTCCCGCGCGTCTGCTGGGTGACTGGATGACAACAGATTTTGTACCGTTCGAAGCGGAGCTTAAATTTACGAAACCAGCTAATCCAACGAATCAAGATTACGCTAGTAAGGGCTCTCTTATTCTTAAGAAAGATAATCCCTCTGGCCTCCCGGAACATGATGCGGCTTACGAATTACCGATTCGCTTCTAGGTCTGTTAGAATAGACCCATGACTCAGAGCGAAGCCTTAGAAATTTTGAAGATGGGACATAACGCTTTCATTACTGGTGCGGCCGGTAGTGGCAAGACTCATCTTCTCAATGAATATATAACTTATCTCAAGGATAAAGGTGTTAACGTGGGGGTCACTGCTTCGACGGGTATTGCCGCGACTCATATTGGTGGCACCACTATCCATTCTTGGTCAGGGCTTGGGGTGCGCGATAAGTTAACAGCCTACGATCTCGAAGACTTGGAGAGTAAGTCTTATCTCTGGAAACGCCTCTCTCAGGCCGAGGTCCTTATTATTGATGAGGTCTCCATGTTGCATGATTATCGTCTTGATATGATTGAGGCGATTCTTCGTTCTTTCAAGAGGAAGGAGGAACCCTTTGGCGGGATCCAAGTAATTTTCTGTGGTGATTTCTGTCAGCTCCCGCCGGTTTCTCGAGTGGAGACTAAGAGTGAGTCGTTTGGCAAAAATAATTTTGCCTATCAATCTCGGGCTTGGCGCGAGCTTAATCCTAAAATTTGTTATCTGGAGGAACAACATCGTCAGCAAGACAAACTCTATCTCTCTATCTTGAACGCTATCCGTGACAATGAATTAACCCCAGAGCTGGGCGAGCATCTCCAAGCTCGTATTGGTCAGGAAATTAAGACAATTACTCCGACTAAACTTTATACTCATAATGCTGATGTTGATATGGAGAACGCTCTTGAGTTAGAGAAAATTCCTGGTGGGACTTATCGTTACGAGATGGCGAGTCGAGGCGGGGAGAAGATGGTTGAAAATCTTAAGAAGGGTTGTTTGGCGCCGGAGACTCTTAAACTGAAGGTGGGCGCGCGAGTCATGTTTGTAAAAAATAATTATGAGTTAGGCTATGCCAATGGGACTTTGGGCGAAGTGATGAAGTGTGATCGCGAGCAAATTATTGTTAAGACGGCGAAGGGTAGAATCATCAATGTTCCCTTGGCTAATTGGCGGATAGAAGAAGATGGCAAAGTGAAGGCGGAGATTGCTCAGTACCCTTTGCGTCTGGCTTGGGCGATTACGGTGCACAAGAGTCAGGGTCTCTCGCTCGATGCGGCCGAGATTGATTTATCACAGGCTTTCGAATCGGGGATGGGTTATGTCGCTCTCTCTCGAGTGCGGACATTAGACGGTCTCTCGCTTAAGGGGCTCAATAATCAAGCTTTCCGAATTAATGAAGAAGTTTTGGAGATTAATCAGAAGTTCCGCTCGCAGTCAGATAATCACATTGCTGAGATCAAAGACCTTTCGAAGACAGACAAAGAAGCTAGGCAGAAGAATTTTTTGCTTAAAATTGGTGCGGATTCGAGGCTTAAGAAGAAAGCGAAAAAAGTTAGCACCATCGATAAGACTAAGGTTCTTATTGAAGAGGGTAAGACTCTGCCTGAGATGGCGCGCGAACGCAATTTGAGTCCCGATACTATTATTGAACATTTAGAAAAAATTAAAGCACAAGATCCTAGTGTTAAGTTGCAATATCTCTCGCAGAATATGCCTGTCGCTCGCGCCAAACAAATCCGTCAGGCGCTAGTTAAAGGCGGAATGACTAATGGCCAATATTTGCTTGGCCCAGCGAAGAATATTCTGGGACCAAGTTTTTCTTATACGGAGATAAGGTTGGTGCGTTTGCTGTGGCCAAACTAATTGGTAGAGTGGCCAAGAATTGTTATAATAAGGAAGAAGATGGATTTGAACCATCGACAATTTGTCGACAACTGAAATACATATAATTTTTTGCTAATTATTTATGAAAAATACCAATCTGGCAATCTTTGAAGGTAAGGGAATTCGTCGGCATTGGGATGAGGAAAAAGAGTTATGGTTTTTTTCGGTGGTGGATGTTGTGGAAATTTTGGCTCAAAATAGCCGTCCTCGCAAATATTGGGATGATTTAAAGAGAAAGCTAAAACAAGAGGGAAGTCAGTTGTCCGAAAAAATCGGACAACTGAAACTAGCGTCCTCTGACGGCAAACTTTACCTTACCGATGTCGCTGACACTGAGACAATTTTGCGTATTATTCAATCAATCCCATCACCTAAGGCTGAACCTTTTAAACGTTGGTTGGCCAAGGTGGGTTACGAGCGTATCCAAGAAATTGATGATCCCGAACTGGCCGCCCAAAGGGCTCGGGCAATTTATCGTGCCAAGGGTTATCCAGAAGCGTGGATTGAAAAAAGAATGAGG
>DAOTDH010000058.1:0-3952 GCA_035453545.1 Minisyncoccota bacterium | reverse complement strand
CCCGCCTCGTCAATACCAATTAAATATTTGGAGTTAAACTTTGACAATTTTTTTAAAAAGATTACACTGTTAGAGTATTTTTAGGAAAAGGCACTTCTTAAGGTTTCGTCCTTAAGCGGTGCTTTTTCTTTTATACTCTAATTTCTCTCGTAACTTATCCATAAATTGAATTTTAGATTTAGCTGTTTGTTTAAGCAAACTGGAACAATCATCGAGATTAGGGCTTAAAACTACTTCTAATTTATTTTTACTTTCTAAATATTCTACTAGAGAATAAAAATCGCCGTCGCTTGAGACAATAACAGCTTTATCATATTGATTAATATTTATAACAACAGATAAAACTAAATCGGCATCAACATTTCCTTTTATCTTTCCATTAGCATCAGGTATAGTTGGCTTGAATTTCAAAATAAAACCAGCCTCCTGCAAATTGTCATAAAGTTTCTGATTAAGATTGACAAAACCAATAAAAATATAAGCTTTCTGGACATGGTACTTGTCTTCAAGATAAACTCTAAATTTCTTGTAATCCATCTTCCAGCCAAGTTTTTGAATCCCCAAATTAAGATTTTGACTATCGATAAAAGCGTAGTTATTGCCTAACATTTTTACATTCTAACAAATTTCCACCAACCTACCAAAAAACTCGCCAAACCTTAAACTCAAGGTCTGGCGAGCGACAAAAAAACAGAAAGGGCAATTATCGAAGAGGCAATCACACAAGCAACCAATTTAACAAGAGGATAAGGAAACCGACACCAAACGCCACATAAGATAAATGCAGGTATTGTTGGAGCCTCTCTCCTTCCTCCTCTCCAGAGAAGGGCTGTCCTCGTCAAGATGAGAAACAATTTCTCGCAAAGCCCCGGCTCGATAAAAACCAACTGCCCCGGCAATAAAGACGACGAGCACCAAAACATTAAGAAAAATGTACATAGGAAACTCCTTTCTTTGTTAAGTTCTAATCTAATCCAAGCTAATCATAACACCGACACAGTGTCAAGGAGAAAGAAAAAAGTTTGTCTGTTATAATTTGATTATGACCCCATTTGTCCACCTCCACAATCACACCCATTATAGCCTGCTTGACGGGCTTATTAAAATTCCTCAATTAGTGAAGAAGGCTAAAGAGTATGGCATGCCGGCCGTCGCCATTACCGATCATGGCAGTATGTATGGGGTTATCGAATTTTATAAAAAATGCTTAGCCGAAGAAATCAAGCCAATCTTAGGTTGCGAGATCTATGTCGCGGCTCGTAGCCGTTTCAATAAAGAACCTCACATCGATACTCGCCGTTATCATCTCACTCTCCTCGCCAAAGACTTAACCGGTTATCACAATTTAATTAAAATAGTTACCAAAGCGAACCTTGAGGGTTACTACTACAAACCGCGCGCTGACAAAGAACTCCTCCGCGAACATAGCGAAGGCCTAATCTGTCTGTCTGGTTGTCTGGCCGGAGAGCTATCGCGAGCCCTCCTCTATGAACCAGAAAAAGCGGAAGGAGTGATAAAAGAATATCAAGATATCTTCGGGGCAGAAAATTATTATCTCGAAATTATGCACCACCCCAAGATCGAAGGTCACCAAGAGATAATGACAAAAATTATCGAGCTTGGGCAGAAACTAAAGATCCCCCTCGGCGCCACCCAAGACACCCACTATCTAAATCGCGATGACGCTCTGGCTCATCACACCCTCCTCTCCATCCAGACCGGCACCGACCTGTCTGATCTTAAAGGGGTTACAAATACCGCCGAAGATTTCTCTTTTATCTCCGGAGACGAGATGGTCAAGAATTTTGCTCATGTGCCAGAAGCCATCGAAAACTCTCTTAAGATCGCTGAACGTTGTAATGTGACACTCGAACTGGGCCAGTGGACTTTCCCTAGATATCCTATCCCCGAAGGATCAAATTATGATACTGAGCTTAAAAAAATGGCCGAAGAAGGACTGATAAAATATCTCAACCAAAATCCCGAACGAAAAGAGGAAGCCAGAAAAAGACTAGACTACGAATTCGACGTCATTAGCAAGAAGGGTTACTCACCCTACTTCTTGGTCGTGTCAGATCTCATCAATCACGCTCATGAGACAGGAATCTTCACCAACACTCGAGGCTCCGCCGCTGGTTCTTTTATCTCCTTCATCATTGGAATTACCAATGTTGATCCCCTTTATTACGAGCTCCCCTTCGAACGTTTTTTAAACGCAGATCGCCCCTCACCCCCCGATATCGACATGGACTACGCTGATAAAAGACGCGATGAAATTATTGACTACGCCAGGCAAAAATACGGCGAAGACAAAGTCGCCCAAATCGGAACTTTTGGTTCCATGATGGCTCGAGGAGCCGTGCGTGATGTTGCTCGGGCTCTCGGTTATCCTTACCAACTCGGTGATCAAATCGCCAAACTTATCCCCATGGGTTCACAAGGCTTCCCGATGACTATCAATCGAGCGATGGAGATGGTGCCAGAACTAGAAGAAATGTATAAGAAAGATGCTGACACAAAAAAAGTAATTGATCTCGCCAAAAAAATTGAAGGTTGCGCTCGCCACATTTCCGTCCACGCCGCGGGTGTCGTCATCTCACCAACCGCAATTACCGACTTTACCCCAATCCAATTCGACCCAAAAGGTGGCAAAACTATCACTCAATACGAAATGCACGCCGTCGAAGATGCCGGCCTTCTAAAATACGATTTCCTCGGTATTCGCAATCTCTCTATCTTAGAAGACGCTATTCGGATTGTGCGAAAAATTTATGGCCTAACGATTGATATTAATAAAATTCCCCTTGATGATACCAAAACTTTCGAGATGCTCGCTCGCGGTGAGACCATCGGCCTCTTCCAATTGAACGGCGCCGGTATGACCCGCTGGCTCAAGGAGCTCCGTCCCTCCACCATTTTCGATATCAACGCCATGGTCGCCCTCTACCGTCCGGGGCCAATGGAAATGATTCCCGAATACATTAAGCGTAAACATAATCCGGCGCTGGTAAAATATCTTGACCCTCGGCTCGAACCAATTCTTCACCACTCCTTCGGGGTGCTCGTCTATCAAGACGATGTGATGCTCACGGCTATTCACCTCGCCGGCTACAACTGGGTTGAAGCAGACAAACTACGTAAAGCCATGGGCAAAAAGATTCCTAAAGACATGGAGGCTCAAAAAGAAAAATTAATGTCTGGACTCAAAGAGAAAGGTATGAATGAGAAAAAAATTACTGAACTCTGGAGCCTTATTGAACCTTTTGCCGCCTACGGCTTCAACAAAGCGCACGCCGCTAGTTATGGTCGAGTCGCTTATCAGACCTCTTATATGAAGGCCAATTACCCCTCAGAGTACATGACCGCTGTCCTCACGGCTGAAGCCGGTGACACCGAGAAAATTGCCGAAATTATCCAAGAATGTCGCCGAATCGATCTCCCCGTCTTACCACCAGATATCAACGAGAGTTTCGAAGACTTCACCGTAATTAAGGGGTTAGGGGCCGAAGGTCTTACTCCAGCCGCCGAACTTCTCTCCAAGAAAAATACCGACAACAAAGACCGCATCCGTTTTGGTCTCGTGACGATAAAAAACCTCGGCCAAGAAATTGCCAGCTTCATTGTCGAAGAAAGAAAGAAGAATGGCCTCTTCACCGACTTCGCCGATTTCCTCACTCGCATCAAACATAAGAATATGAACAAGAAGTCGCTCGAGGCCTTGGCCAAAGCGGGCGCCTTCGACAGTCTCGGGATCGAACGCGGACAAGTCCTGGGCAATGTTGATGAGGCTCTCGCCTTCAATCGTCAAGAATTGAAAAATAATGCTAATCAAACTTCCCTCTTCGGTCTCATGCCCGAAGCCGTCGCCCCGCCCGCGCTTAAACTTAAAGAAGTTGAGCCCATTGATCCAAAAACGAAACTCGCTTGGGAAAAAGAACTACTCGGCTTATAT
>DAOTDH010000057.1:2336-3976 GCA_035453545.1 Minisyncoccota bacterium | reverse complement strand
AAGGTCAAATCATCGTCCAGACGAAAAAGAACCACCTCGCGTTGGTTAAGAGGCAAGAGATTGATGGCTTTATCAAGTTCTTGCCTTAATTCCTTTCGCGCAAATATCTCGTCTGGCAAAAATTGTTCATCAACTAAATTGTCGCCAAAATCTAACAAGGAACCTTCTTCCTCCCCTCTTTTATCCAACTGAGAAAAAAGAAGGGGTTTACGTTTTCTCAACCAATCAATCGCCGTATTACGAGCAATGGCCAAAATCCAAGTTTTAAGACTTTGATCAGGATTATATCTGCCAATATTTCTCCAGACTTTTATAAAAACTTCCTGTGTGACATCACTGGCCTCCTCTCCGCCACCAATAAAACGAAAAACAAAACTGTAGACTAAACCAATATAATCCTTAACAATTTTTTCAATATCTAAATCTGTGGGCTCTAAATTCACCATTAGAGCCATACTATAACACAATTGGGCCGTTTACTAGCAAGTACTTTTAACAATAAAACTCGAAGAGATATCGAGCAAGACAAGAAGGAGCACGGCAATAAGAGGCCCCAGAATAAAACCGGTTGGCCCAAAGAAGCTTAAACCACCAAGGACAGAGAGGAGTACAATGAGCGGGTGGAGATGGGAACCCTTCCCCACCAAATAAGGACGAAGAAGATTATCGCTAAGACCAACAAAGACCCCACCCCACAAAAGTAGGCCAAGAGAAGCCACCACTTGACCCTTGAAATAGAGAAAAATCACAGCTGGGATAATCACAATTGCTGTCCCCACCGCGGGAACAAGAGAACCCGCTAACGCCACCGTCCCCCACAGAAAGGGGTTAGGCACACCAAATAAAACAAAACCAAAAGCTGAGATAAGACCCTGTATAAGGGCTAACAATAAACTACCTTTAATCACCGAGTTAACAGCCAAAGTAATTTTGGTTAAAATAACTTCATCATCGCTCTTGGTTAAAGGGCTAATCTTTATCAATGCTGATTTGAGTTTATCACCGTCTTTAAGGAGATAATAAAGAGCGAAGAGAAAGACAAAGAGATCAGTAATAACCTTTGTTAGATTGAAGAAGATGGTGGCCAAATTATTAAGAAAGAAATTCAGGCTTCTCTCAAGATAGAGATTAAGGTCAATCGAGAGATTCCCAAAAGCGGGCGAGAGATCCGTGAGACTCTGCTCAACCAACCTAGACCAACTGGCCAAACTTGTGCTACTAAAATTATCCGAGAGAAAAGCATAAAAAAGCTGACCCTCCTCTAAGATCTGCCAACCAAGAAAGAAGAGTGGAACAAAAATAAAAACCAAAAGAAGGAGAATAGTGGCTAAAGAAGCTAAGCCGACCCGCCCCCTAAACTTCTTCAAGATAAATAAATAGAGGGGCTGGCAAACAATCGCAAAAACTACCGCCAAAACTAAGGCTAACAAAAATGGCCGAAGAATAAAAAAGGCCAAGATCGCCGTGATTGACAAAAGTATGAGTAAAAAATATAGACGAGGTCTAGCTTTATCCATTACCCCTAATAATACCAAAAACTAGAAAAAGTGCTATAGTGGTTACCATGTTATTAGATGAAGTCCAAATAAAAGTTAAAGCGGGCCATGGCGGACGCGGAGCCGTTGCCTTCAACAAACTCA
>DAOTDH010000057.1:0-2326 GCA_035453545.1 Minisyncoccota bacterium | reverse complement strand
ACCTTCGAAGGAGTTTCGGACTTAGGAGCGCTCGCCCAATTTCGTTATCAAAAAGACCTTGTGGCCCCCGATGGTGGCCGAGGCCATGGCAACTTTGTCGATGGACCAGACGGTCAAGACTTAATCTTCAGAATACCGGTCGGCACAGTTATCCACAACCTCACCACCAACAAAAATCAAGAAATGCTCTTGGTTGGCGAAAAAATTTTAATTGCCAAAGGGGGTCATGGAGGCAAAGGCAATTTTAAATTCCGTTCAGCCACGAATACGACACCTCAAGAATTCCAGCCAGGACTACCTGGCGAAAATTTCGAAATTTTATTGGAACTTAAGATGATCGCTGATGTTGGCCTCGTCGGCCTACCCAATGCCGGCAAGTCCACCCTACTTAACATACTAACCAACGCCAAAAGCAAAGTGGCCAATTACCCCTTCACCACTCTCGAACCGAACTTGGGCATTTATTATAATCTAGTTTTAGCTGATATTCCTGGACTTATTGAAGGGGCTTCTGGCGGCAAAGGTCTTGGTCATAAATTCTTACGCCATATCGAACGAACACAAATCCTCTTCCATTTGATTTCCCTAGAGAGTCTAAATTTAGAAAAAGATTATCAGACGATCCGCGCCGAACTCTCTGCCCATAACCCCGAACTGGCCAAAAAGTCAGAATATTTAATCCTGACCAAGACGGACTTAGTGGACAAGAAAGAATTAGAGAAGATTATTGAGCGCGCCCAAAAACTTAACCCCCAAGTCTTCGCCATCTCAATGATTGATGACGAAAGTCTTGAACCACTAAAGAAAGTCCTAAACAATATTGAGAATACCAAAATAAATTTAGAGGCTACTTAGATTTGAGAATATAATCATTTATCTTCTCAACAACTTCATTGATTGGATGTTGCGCCTTGATTAGATAATCTACTGCCCCCATCTCCAACGACCGTTTGATTTTATTATCTTCGTCCAAATTAGATAACATAATAACAGGAATCGGCTTCAATTCATCCTCTGCTTTAAGAGCAGACAAAACTTCTAAACCATCCAACTTGGGCAACATAATGTCGAGCAAAATTAGATCTGGTTTAATTTTTTTTGTCATAGACAAAACGACAGCGCCATCACGAGCAACAAAAACTTCAAAATTTTCACTCTCTAGTTTCTCTTGAAGCACCCGAGCCAAAACCTCTTCATCTTCTACTAATAGTATTTTCATATTTCTTATATTATCGTAACTAGGTATTTATTTCAAGCTTCTGCTTAATCCGGGCCACCACATCGTCTAAGGACCAATTAGTTTTTATCAAATATTCGTAAGTTCCCCCAAGATTAGCGTCTAATCCCTCAGAAACCTTAGCTGGGTCACTAATATTCGTTAGGATCATGACTAAAGCCTTGCCCCCCCAAGAATCTTCGCGTAATTTCTTAAGCATTGTCAAACCATCCATCTTAGGCATAACCAAATCAAGTAAAATAAGATCTGGGTGTTCGGCCAAAGCTAAAGCCAGGCCTTCTTGGCCGTCAAGAGCTTGTATCACATTAAAACCCTCCTCTACTAATTTCTCCGTCAAGACTCGGGCCTGAATCTCTTCATCCTCAACAACTAAAATTAAAATTTTCTTGTTTAATTTAATCATTTTATTATTTGTTAATTACTAATCACCAATTTCTCTAATATTATCAATAACATAACGACGAGATTTCCCTAAATATTCGGACATCTTTTTAAGAGTATATTTCATCTCTGTTGTCTCGCTCTCTGTTAATTTGCCCTTAGCATAATTCTTAATTAATTTAGCCAAATCTTTATCAAGATTATCAAGGATGTTAACAACATCCCGTTGAGCAATGACCACCCGCCGACCCAACTGGCCACGCCAACGATAGTAAGCAAACCAGCCCGTCCCAAAACTCCCCAAAAGAAGAACGATTAAGCCTATAAAAAACCAAGTCTGGGTAATCGCCACCCCGCCCAAAACGAGCACTGGCCTTGGCCGCACCTTTATTAACTCGGAAGTGACCGGGAAACTAGAGGCAAAGTTCTTATCCCGCGCCGTCACCCGTAAATTATAATCCCCCGTGTTAAGCGCTTTGGTAATAGTAATGCTCCAATTGCCATTATTATCGACTGGGGCAATCTGCTCCGCTACCACCTGCTTTTGAAAATTCTGAACTTGGACGATTACTTCCGTTTCAGGCAAAGCTGTCCCCCCAGCTGTCATCGCTCCTTCATTAACAATCACCAGATTATTGACATAAGAGATTTTAGGAGACGCAATAGGATTAATTTCAAGAGTTACAGTTTGCGAAATAGAATTTCCTG
>DAOTDH010000056.1:0-4013 GCA_035453545.1 Minisyncoccota bacterium | reverse complement strand
AAAAACCAATCTGAATAATGTTTCCGAATAACACCAGCCAAGCCCTTCCCCGTAACCATCCCAATACGACCACTCATTTCTTGGATAACAACCATAAAGGGAAAAGTAAACAGGGCCGTCCATAATTGACCGTAACCAAACTGAGCCCCCGCTTGAGTATAAGTCGCAATACCACTCGGGTCATCATCGGCAGCTCCACTAATAAAACCAGGTCCAAGAATATGGAAAAAATTGATAACTTTCTTTTTTATTCCTTTCATAATAAACTTATTCCTACCCTAATTAGGCTCCAACATTTTACTCCCGACTCTCTTCTTCATTCCCGCCAGAAGCAAAGCAACATAAAAAGTAGTCCCTCGACCAACCACAGAGTCAAACCAGATCTGCCCACCAACACTGTCGACAATTGATTTTGTCAAATACAAACCAAGACCAGTGCCATCAGGGTCAAAATTACGGACATTATCAGCTCGATAAAGTTTCTCATAGATTCGAGGAATTGCTTCTGGCGGTATACCAACACCGGTATCGGCAACCTTAATTAGGATATACTTGCGATCTGGCGGTAATCTACTCATCACAGGATCCGCTAATTTAACTGCCCAATTAATAGACCCGCCAGGAAGAGTGTACTTAGTGGCATTAGATAACAGATTTTGGAAAATAATATGAGTCAAGCGCGGATCAAGGGGTAATAATGGAATATTGGGATCAGAATCATCTTTAATTATAAGATTCTTTTTTTGAACTTTTTCCTGTAACTCTTCTAGAGCCTGCCGGATAATCTGTTTAGGATCAACTAATTCTGGCTCAACGGTAAACGTCCCCAATTCAATCCTTGAAGTATTAAGAAGAGCGTTAACAAGGTCAATCATTCTCTGATTGGCATTATCAATCTCTTCAATATATTTTCTCTGTTTGTCATTCACTTTTCCCATATCTCCAGATAAAATCATTTCAACATACCAACGAATAGTCGAAAGTGGGGTACGCAATTGATGGGAGGCTAGCGAGACAAATTCGGTCTTCGCTTTATCGACCTGTTTTTCCTTAGTAATATCTCTCTCAATTCCGACAAAAAATTTTACTTCTTTTGTTTTTTGATCTAAAACAGGAGAGATAGAAGCCAAAACAGTATAATTCTCACCACTCTTTCGTCTATTATTAATCTCACCAACAAAAGATTTCTTATCTGTCTTAATTATCTGCCACAACTTAACATAAAAACTATGTTCCATTAATCCACCCCAAGTATTCCCGTCACCAGCTTTTTTGCCGAGAATTTCCTCATTTTTAAAACCAGTGATTTTCTCTACCGCTTTATTAGCATAAAGAATAATGCCTTCAGAATCAGTGATGACAATATGATCAGAGGCGTCATCGACAGCTAAACGGAATTTCTGAAGGTCACGAGCCAAAGATTCTACTTGGACTTTCTGTTTCTCGACATCATCAAGAATATTGAGAATTGCTATTTTCTGTTCCTCTAATTCTCGAGCCTTGTTAGAAATCTCCCTCGTCTGCTCCTCAACCTTACGATCAATCTCTGTTCGTGATCTTTTAACCGAATCAATCATAGAGTTAAAAGCCCTAGCTAAATCCCCAATCTCATCTTTAGATTTGATACTAGAATAATGATCCAAGTTACCACTCTTAATTATCAGGGCATCATTACTCAATCCTTTCAAAGGGACAAGAACCAAACGATAAATAAAAATTAATAAAATTACGACAAACAAACCAATCAAACCAACAGCCAAAAAATTATTATAATTAAGTTCGTCCAGTGGGGACAAAACTTCCCTGGTGTCGTAACTAATTATTAACGACCAACCAAGACCCTTAAAGTCAGAGTAACCAAAAGAATGACCATGGGCAAAAAGTTTGTCAACTCCAACCGATTTATATAATTTATATCCTTGTTCGTTATGTTCTTTGGAAAAAAAGAGGACCGGATCCGGAACAACCGCCAGAGCTCCAAAGCCATCAGAAATGGAATAAATTAATTTATTATGACTATCCAAAAGATAAGCATTGACACTCTTATTCTGATTTCGATCTTTTATTTCATTAACCACATCGAGGATATCTTTGATATCGTAAGTAATTTTAGCCACCCCCAAAAAATTACCCTGCTCATCCTCAATTCTAATACTTAAAACCAAAGAGTCAGACTTAGTACTCTCATCATAAGAGACATCACCAACATAGAGACCCTGCTCGACCGTCTCTTGCCACCAATCCTCATCGGCTTGGTTGTAGTCGGTAGTCTTAGCCGTCTCGGCAATAATCGCGCCATATTTATTGGTAATAAAAAATTCAGGGAAAATGCGATAATTGTATTTTTTGTTATAAAATTCAATTCGTGATCTTAGACCATCAGCCAGACTAGTATCAATTAGACTCCGCATAAACGGAGTGATCTCCTTCCGAGGAGCCGATTGCCAAGCCTGATCTTGAGTTTGAATATAACTGTCAAGATATGGCATTTGAGAAAACTTTTGATTAGATGATTCTAGGGTGGTAATTAAATCTTTATTACTCTTCGTATAAGACTCCCAACGCTCTAATCGGCGATAGATAATTCGATCAACGGCTTTCATCTGGTTCTCGGCAACAAGAACATTATAACGACCAATAATCCCCACAGTAATATCGCGAATAATGTAATTCGTGAAAAACAAACCAGTCCCTACCCCTAAGATAGCCAGGAAAGAGACGATTAAAAATATCTTTGTCCTAATTTTCATTGATTACGTCTAAGCGTGATCACGTTCATCAGCGAGAGCATCCTCCTTCGTCTTGTGGATGGTACCATCGCGATGCTCGGCTGGAGAATAAACAGTATAGAGTTTAAGATCCCTACTCGAAGAAGTATTAATAATATTGTGACGCGTGCCAGCTGGCACAACAATAGCTGACCCATCACTTATTCTAGTTTCTTCCCCATCTAAAACTGCCTTACCCTCACCTTTCTCAATCCGCAAAAATTGATCAACTTTAGCATGAACCTCTTCGCCAATATCTTCGCCTGGGGCAATACTCATAACAACAAGCTGAGAATGAGGGGCAGTAAACAATACTTCCCGAAAATATCTATTGGCTAATGTTTTATCCTCGATATTTATAATATATCCTGACATATTTTTTATTTACAAAAACAATTAAGACTAATAATCTCTTAATCTTAATTATAACATTAAAAATATTACCTACAAATTATTATCTAGCCGTATGAAGCTGGATAGTCTTGGCGACAATGCTCCCATCAGGATTAGCGAGGCCAGCCACAGAGACTGTTCTACCAATGATTAAATCGGTACTATCCCCAATCGCCAACTTATTTATCTCAGAGGAAGAAGAATACCAGATAATTTTAGATCCCCCGTCCCGCAACTTCAAGGTAAGACTCTGGTCATCTTTTTTAATAATATCACCTACGGCCATAGATCCACCCGAAGTTAGGCCTCGGCGGGCAACTCCCCCCATTTGAGAGCCAGAAGAACCAACGGCTCCCAATTGGTTTTGCCTTAAATTAGGGACTTTACTCTGACCATACTTAAATCCTCCTAAACCGGAGACAACAATTAAGATTGAACTAACAATAATTATTTTTATTGCGTTATTCATGTTATTTTTTTAATCTAATAATTTATCTTGGGAACCATAAAGAGAGTTATTCATATCTTAGAGCTTCAATCGGATTAAGTGAAGCCGCTCGCCGCGCAGGATAATAGCCGAAGACAATTCCAATAATAGTTGAGACACTAAAGGCAAGCAGAACCGAAAACAAAGAAACTTGGGCTTGCACCACGTCAAAGTAGGCTATCCCCCAGGCCACCAGCCAACCCCCAATAACCCCAATTACTCCGCCCAGCAAAGTTAAGGCCACCGCTTCAATTAAAAACTGCAGGCTAATATCCCGACGTTTAGCCCCAATCGCTTTACGCAAACCAATCTCTCGTGTTCGTTCTGTTACTGAAACAAGCATTATATTCATAATCCCAATTCCT
>DAOTDH010000055.1:0-4039 GCA_035453545.1 Minisyncoccota bacterium | reverse complement strand
GGGGAAATATCAGTCGGCAATACTTTAAAATCAAAGAACGCAAACCGATCAATCTCCAACCCCTTAACAATTCTCTGGTCTCCGATGTCAACGCCAAGAAGTATAATATGGTCACTCTTATGCTCGCGAAAGTTAGAATAAACCCCTAAAACCTTCGGCTTGCCAACCTCGACACCGACTTCCTCACGCATTTCTCGATTAGCGCAATCAAGTAACGCTTCACCTCTCTTGACTCCTCCCCCTGGCAAATACCAATACTTATCGTAGCGGTTTTTGATCAGAAGGACTTGGCCATCAGAGTTAATGGAAATCACTTTCACCCCGATAGTAACGGGGTGAAAAATGAACCAATAACATCGTCTTATGGCAGAAACGATTTGGAACAGAAAATTCAACATAACATTTCTCCTTATTGGTTGTTTTTTCGATCTTATGCCCTCAAAATTATTTCGAGAGCTTCTACTTTGAAGATACCACAAATTAACTAAATAGTCCAATTTTACACATTAGGACAGAGCCGAGTGTTTAGCGAGGAGCGAAGTGGTGGAAACTATTAACCCAAGTTGGAAACAAAAAGCTTTAGTATGCCTCGAGGAATGTTAACGATGTTAATTTTGCTTTAAAGCTATTGAACCATTACGACTCCTTGACTAAACATTCAAATTGTGACAGAAATAGTGATGGAAGTTTTGTGTTGAAAATATGTTCAAATCCCAAGAAAGGAGTTCCTCGATGCAGTGGCAAGACGTAGTAATGACCTTGGGTCAGTTCACTTTTGCTTTTTCTTTGATCCCAACAATCAAAGCAGAGCAGAAACCGGCATGGACAACCTGTCTTATGTCGTCAATCATTCTGACAATTTACGTGCCGACTCTCTGGTCTCTGAATTTATACATTAGCGTAGTGGCAACAGTCCTTGTCGCCATCGGCTGGTGGACCCTATTCTTTCAGAGCTGGAGAAACCATTAACCCCGCCCCGCAACCAACAGCATTCCCGCTGTCAGTTGTGTGGCAGGTTCGCCCCCTACCAGACGGTGGGGGGTTTGTTGTTTTAGATTAAATGTTTGTTGGTAAAAGCGTGGCCGGAGCCAGATTTTATATAAATCTCAAATTCTAAGGCTTGTTTTTTAGTTGGAAAAGCACAATACCAAATTAGTTTAAAAGGTTTTTTAGATGATGAGTATTTTGCATTTCCAGAA
Organism: Minisyncoccota bacterium; assembly: GCA_035453545.1. GTDB lineage: Bacteria > Patescibacteriota > Minisyncoccia > Phycocordibacterales > XYD1-FULL-46-19 > CAIPHT01. The sequence continues at coordinate 2,840 of DAOTDH010000055.1, read as the reverse complement.
TTATGCTCGACCAGCCTTTTCTTAATATCAGAAGTTGAACCTTTGTATAAACTACCATCTTTTTCGCTTTTGAGGATGTAAACGTAATGCATGGGTAAATTATAACGCCCTACTTCGCTCCTCGCTAAGCTCGGAGCTTCGAAGGGTGCTTGCACTTCGAAGCTTGCGGGATAGACCACAAAAATTTAAATTGCCTGCAAACAAGCCCTGCTTCGCCTAAAGCTACGCAGGACACTTCTTCGCAAGCGAAGAAGTGGATATGGGGAGAGTCGAACTCCCGTGCAAATAGTAATCCCTAGCGCTTCTATATGTTTAGATTATTTCCTTTCGCCGAAGCGAATTTAAATTACTTAAGTCAGAAATAATCAAGAGCTTAAGTAATCGATTCTCTTAGTTTCACCTTTAAGTCGAGAAGGTCTTGTTGGCTAGTCCAGAATTTATTATGCCTCAATTAGATCATCCAGACTGCGATCTAATGAAACACCAGCATTACGCTAAAGCGAAGGCTGGAGAGAAATATGGCGAAGCCATAAGTCCCTTGTCAGATGCTTTGGCATTTGACTTGTTTGCCGACAATTTAAGGAGGAAGTCGACATCTCCACATACACAACTAGCGACGAGCTACCTGTCGATACCGTTACATACCCGAAATTTATCTTTACCTAATAAATTTCGTCCTGCGAAACAAAAACTGGCCTTGGCTAGTTTTTGTGAAGTAGGGCAAATTTTTCTAGGTAAAATTTATTATCTTGTCAAAATTCTCTTAACATCCCGCGCGATATCACGTTTCGATTCCTTCTTCTTAAGATCTTCGCGTTTGTCATATTTCTTCTTACCACGCACAACCGCGATCTTAACTTTAAGAAACCTCCCCTTATTATACACCGAAAGTGGCACTATTGTCAAACCGCGTTGTTCGCCTTTAGTAGCTAATTCGGCCAATTCTTTTTTGCTCAAGAGTAAACGTCGAGTGCGATACGGATCATAAACCTCCGCTTTTAGATTATTAGGCTGATAAGGTGGGATGAACATTCCCACCACAAAAGCTTCTCCGCCCCGAATAAGCACTCGCGCCCCTTCCAGAGAACCCTGTTTAGCCTTCAGCGACTTAACCTCACCGCCAAGAAGCTCGATCCCCGTCTCATAGGTCTCCAGCCAGTCATAATTTAATCCCGCTTTCTTATTTTCTATTAAATTCGGCATAAGTTAATAATAGCAGAAAACCTCAATTTACATAATTCCTAATAAGTGCTAGTAATTGGACAGGTCTGAACACAACAATAGAAGGAGATAATCTCATGGTCAGAAAAGATAAAATCACGGCAATAACCGTGACCAAACAAAACCTCAACGAGGTGTCTCAGAGATTAGAAAAGGAAAAAGGAGCGATCCTAGTTGCAAAACCAGGACCAGGGAGTTTCTCTGATTCGATAGAGGACGTCTCGTCTTACCTCTTTTTCCATCCAGAGATTGAAGGGGGCCGCCTCAATACCGGAGCAAATGAGGGTAATCGCGATTACTTGCTTCGGCCCATTCCACCACCAACTGGCAATAATACTGGGGATCTTGCTTGGAATCTTGCTCGGAGCCTCCCCCAGAGGCTCAATCTAAGCAACCAGTATGAGTTCCGTATCGGCGGACAACCTCCCATCAGCATGGGTGCCCTGACTCGGTCTGGTGTGACCATTTACATTCCACCAGAATTTTCAGTGGGAGAAGCCTTTTTTTCTGCCCTAAAGCACTTCGTTGACCCTATCAACAAGGCCCTTGAGGAAGAAAGTGTGCCTTTCTGCCTAACAGAAGAGCATCTAACCTTAATCGTGAACTACACCATAAATGACCTTGAGACTGGCGAAGTTCTCCGACATAATACCCAGGCAGGAATAAAAGCTGATTCAATCACTGGATTCTAGACCCCAAATCTCTCGATGGCCAGCGCCCTGCGCTGGCCATTTACTATTGTTTTTAAGAAAAAATCTGTTATTATTGTTATATCTTGTATCAACCATCTATTCGCATCAATAATCAGATCCGCGCCCAAGAACTCCGTGTTATCGACGAGGAGGGCAATAACCTTGGCCTTCTAACTCTCAGTGAGGCTCTCATCAAGGCGGAAGAAATGGATACCGACCTTATCGAGGTCTCACCAAAAGCTATCCCCCCAGTCGCCAAGATTATGGATTTTGGCAAATATCAATACTTAGAACAAAAGAAGATCAAGCAGGCCAAAAATGCCTTCATTAGCGAAACCAAAGATCTCCAGGTCAAGATCGGCACCGGCGAACACGATCTAGAACTTAAGGCTAAAAAGGCCTCTGAGTTCTTACGCGAGGGACATCGAGTTAAGATTAACCTCTTCCTACCCGGACGAGCCAAGTATCTCGACCCCAATTTTCTTAAAGAGCGCCTGGACCGAATCTTGAACCTAGTGAGCGAGAACTACAAAATAGCCACCGCTCCCCAAAAAAGCCCTAAGGGTATGTCTGTGGTCATCGAACGGGCTAAATAGTGGCCCTACTACGCCAAGGCTTCGAAGGGTTTACAAAAAAGACTCTTTATAGTAAGCTTAATAAGCCTATTAGGGGCATTTTTACGATATGAAAACTAATAAATCTCTAGCCAAAAGGATCAAGATAACCAAGACTGGCAAGTTATTGGTTCGCAGTTCTGGCCAAAACCACTTCAATGCCAAAGAGAGTCGTTCAACCCAAACCAACCACAAGCGCGGTCGGGTTATTACCATGAAAAATAAAGATATGGGACGTTATTTTCCCACTAAATAATTCAACAAATTCACCATAAATAAACAAATATGAGTAGAGTAAAGAGAGGAACAATTT